>JBNKDX010000215.1:0-4716 GCA_050288485.1 Rhodomicrobiaceae bacterium
AACAACGACAAGCCGGACGCCGCCTCATGACGGAAGGGAGTCCCGAACTCGGCAGGCTGGTGCTCAGCCTGTATTACAGCGCCAGCGACCGCACCACGATGGAGCTAGCGGCGAGGCTCGCGCACACGCTCGGGCGCGATCTGTTCGGACTATTCCTGGCGGATGAAAGCCTGCTCGGCCTCGCCGCGCTCCCCTTCGCGCGGGAACTCAGACCGCTCGGCGGCGGGTGGCAGCCGCTCGACGCCCAGCGTCTGGCCGGTGAGGTGGACCTCGTGGCGCGCACCGCCGAGCGGCTGTTCGGCGAAACGGTCCGTGCGATGGGGGCGGAAGCGCATTTTCAGATCGTCAGGACATCGGCGGCGCAAGCCATGGCGTCGGTTTCGCAGGCCGGAGATGTCGTACTCGTCGCCGAGCCGGGAAGCGCCGCCGGACGCGTTACCCACACGTTCCTGTCGCTGGTCGAAGCCGCGTTTGCGTCGGCGGGCCGCGTCATGTTCATCCCGCACCGGATCGTCCGCGAGCGCGGACCGGTCGTGGCACTCGTCCGCACGCCCTCCGAGCCTGCCGCCTGGATCGGCCTGATGATCGCGACACTCACCAAGGAAGAACTGATCGTCATCGAGGCCGGAAGCGCAGGCGCGGACCGCCAGACGGGCACGGCGCTGATGAAGGCCGCCGAAGCGGCTGGCGTCACTGTCAGGCGGGTGCAGATCGGCGGCGTCCCCGTGAACGATGCCCGTGCGCTCGGCGCCGTCCTGGGCGTGGCCCGGGAGCGCCTGCTCATCGTCGGGCGGGGGATTCTCGACGAGGCGGCGGCGCCGGCGCTGGCATCGGCGCGCGGCGTGCCGGTGATGGTGGTTGACGCACGTTAACGGCTGCGCTGCGGTTCGGAGCCCCGTCCGTGAACGCCCGTGGCGCGAAGTCGCTTCCCAAGTGAAATTTCAGGCAAACGAGCCGGTTTCCACCGGCGCTGTCACGGCTGGGGAATACGTCCGGAATGGGCAGCGCCGGGCGCGAAAAGATTCGACACACGGCTAAGTTGATGGTACGCGCTCTAACACACTCTCATAAATAGCAGTATGCGTTTTCTACAATTAATGCGGCGCAACAAGACGTTCTTGCGGCGAATATGCAAATCTGAACTGCACAGAAGAGTTGGAGATGGCGGGCAATATTGATCACGATTTCGATCTCGGCATCATAGCATCCAATCCGGAAACAAGCGGTCGGCGTTATGTATTCGACATGACGGACATGATCCGCATCGCACACAGCGGCCACAAGACGGCGCTGAGCGGAATACCGCGCGTTCTGCTCCTTTTGAGTTATTACGCCCGCCTCCTGCGTCCCAAAATGGTGAAGGTCGGATATTTCGATAACATCCGCCGACGCTATAAAGAAATCGACAGAGACGAGGTTCTGCTTGACATCGAGAAGCTGAAGGAACTGCTGCGGAACGATGCCGATTACCTCCGCCAGATAAAGTACTGGAAACATCCTGACGGATCGCTCAAGCGGTTTTACCACTGTCTTGCGCGGTCGCTTTCCCTCAATGCGAAGAAGTTCCGCACCAGCGTGGCGCAGCGCCCTCCCCTGGCGTCACGCCTTCTGGAACTCCGCGCGGGCGACTGCATCGTCTGTGTCGGCGGATCGTGGAACGCTCTGGAACTGTTCCGCTATCTTGACGAGGAGGACCTGCTGGCTCCAGGTCAGATCGATCTGGCGGTGATGGTGCCCGACATGATCCCGGTGCAGACCGGCGGCGTCACGGGCACCGTCCCCTTGCCGCAGTTCGAGTACTGGCTGCGGGAGCTGTTCCGGCTGGACGCTGGGATACTGGCCACCTCGGACAGCACGCTGAGCGATATCAGAAGGTGGTGCCAGCGGAATGATTTCCCGGAAGCGCGCATGGGCAAATTTGCCTATGGCGACGAACTCGTTCAGCTCAACGGCGGGGACATTCGCGACGAGGTTCGCGCGTTGAAGGGGACATCTTACGTCCTCATGGTTGGACCGATGACCGGCCGGAAGAATGGCGGCAACCTGATCAGAGCGTGGCGGCGCATCGCCGGCAGCCTCGGCGCCGGAGAGACGCCGCTCCTCGTCTTTGCCGGGGGCGAGGGACGCGAGCATGTCGCGCAATGCGGTCTCGGCAAGGAAGAAGTCCCGTGGGAGTTGTTGCGGTTCATTCACCGCCCCAACGATCGCGAACTGCATCACCTCTACAAGCACTGCCTGTTTACCGTCTTTCCGAGCCTCTACGAAGGGTGGGGGTTGCCCATCGGCGAAAGCCTGTGGCACGGCAAGGTGTGCGCAACGTCCAATGTAAGCTCCATGCCTGAAGCGGGGGGCGGAGCTTGCGCCTATTTCGATCCCACCGATCCGGCCGATATGGCCCATACGCTGCGGCGCCTGATCACCGATCCGGCGTACCTTCTCGGTCGTGCGAAGCGGATCGACCGGGGGCTGTTACGGAGCTGGAGAGGGGCTTCGGAGAGCCTGCTGGAGGCATTGGACGTTCTCGGTGGCGAGATAGTTCCTCCATCTCCTGATTACGAGCGCGATCACACCTCTCCCGCAGCGCCTAAACACCATTGAGAGCAAGCGCCGGATGTCCTGCCGACGACCGGAAGCGAAAGCGTCAACTGTGAAGAAAGATACCGCGATGTCCACGGCTTGCGAATATCAAGGTTCTGCATCGAGACGCCGGGTGGCTCTGATCACCGGCGTGACGGGACAGGATGGCGCCCATCTGGCGCGCTTTCTTCTCGACAAGGGGTATATCGTTCACGGTGTCAGACGGCGCGCGTCCTCGTTCAACACCGCGCGCGTCGATGAGCTCTGGGTCGACCCGCGTGAGCATCAGACACGCTTCTTCATGCATTACGGCGACCTGACGGACGCCACCAATCTTATCCGTCTTATCCAGGAACTGCAGCCAGGGGAAATCTATAATCTGGCGGCGCAAAGCCATGTGCATGTGAGCTTCGATACGCCCGAATACACAGCCAGCACCGACGCGCTCGGCACGCTCCGGCTTCTGGAGGCGATCAGAATCCTGCATCTGGAAGACAGTGTCCGCTTCTATCAGGCCTCCACGTCCGAGCTTTACGGCAAGGCGCAGGAGGTGCCGCAGCGCGAAACGACGCCATTCTATCCCCGGTCGCCCTACGCCGTCGCGAAGCTCTACGCCTATTGGATCACCGTCAATTACCGCGAAGCCTACGGTGTCCACGCCTCGAACGGCATCCTCTTCAATCACGAAGGACCTATGCGCGGTGAGACCTTCATCACTCGCAAGATCACGCGCGCGGTGGCGGCGATCGAGCACGGCCTGCAGGAGCATCTGTTCCTCGGCAATCTCGACGCCCGCCGGGACTGGGGCCATGCCCGCGACTACGTCGAAGGCATGTGGCTGATGCTGCAGCAGGACGCGCCAGACGACTACGTTCTCGCCACCGGTGAGATGCATTCAGTCCGCGAGTTCGCCGAACGCGCCTTCGCCCATGTCGGCCGCACGATTTCCTGGCGCGGCAAGGGCGTAGACGAAGTGGGCTACGAAGCAAAGACGGGACGCGACCTGATCAGGGTCGATCCGCACTATTTCCGGCCAACCGAAGTGGAGCAGCTCCAGGGCGACGCCGCCAAAGCCCGCGCCAGGCTCGGCTGGAAACCCAGGATCAAGTTTGGCGAACTGGTCGCCGAAATGGTCACGCATGACCTGAACCTCATCGGTCAGGAGGCAGGCCGGAGGGACCGGATAGCGAGTTGATCGCTCGTGAAGCGGGGTCGGTAGAGTTCGCAAAAATGATCTTCCCGGCGTGGCGAAATAGCTCCGGGAAAGCAAATAAATCCAGGCAGGCACTCGTTGGGCAGCCAACAACAGTCTGCCTGGTTTCGTCGCCCCGTTTGTGATAGCAGACCGATCCCCGGAGTCAGGCGGTGGCAGAATTCAGACGAATACTGATTACCGGGGGCTGTGGCTTCGCAGGGCGGTATCTCCACACGGCTCTCGCCAAAGCGATGCCCGGTACCCGCGTCATCATGACATTCCGGCCGGCGGCCGCGAGGCCGGATGTTGCGGCTGTGCCTCTCGATGTCGCCAACCGGGCGGGAGTGAATGCTCTGATCGAAAGCCTGCGACCTGATCTGGCCGTGCACCTCGCCGCGCAGGCTTCCGTTGGCGGCGCGCCAGCAGCGGCTTCGGCTACCTGGACCACCAATGTCAGCGGCACCGTCGCACTCGCATGCGCCCTTGCCCGCTACGTACCTGATGTGACTGTGCTCAACATCAGCAGCGCGGAAGTCTACGGCAAAAGCTTCCTGGATGGCCCCGTCAGCGAAACCACACCCCTGTGCCCCACGAATGTCTACGGCCGAACGAAAGCCACCGCCGAAGCGGCGTTCATGGACATCCTGCCCGCATCGGCGAAACTGATCACCGTTCGTCCATTCAACCATACCGGACCGGGCCAGGACGAACGCTTCGTCGTGGCTTCGCTCGCGGCGCAGATTGCAAGAATCGAGCGCGGGGAGCAGGAGCCGCCGCTTCGGGTCGGCAATCTCGACGTGGAGCGCGATTTTCTCGACGTCCGCGACGTCGTACGCGCCTATGTCACCCTGATCCGTCACGCCAGGCGTTTGCCTCAGCGTACGGTATTCAACATTTCGTCCGGCCGGACGGTCAAAATCTCCGGGGTTTTGTCCACCCTGCTG
>JBNKDX010000216.1:0-4695 GCA_050288485.1 Rhodomicrobiaceae bacterium
CATAAGTACTATCCGGCCGGTCGCTCATGCTGTTCTCCCACTATCGTGCCCTGCCCGCAGCCCGTCGCGCCACCGGCCCCCCGCTTGAACCATTCTAGACCTCGCGAACTTATTGTTTCCTCAATCCTGCGGTTTAAGAACGGTCTGGTTGGGCCCTCGGCCTCCGGCGCCTTCCGTGCAACCACAATTAAACGTTTTGAAATGGTTCCGCGACGCAGCTCTTCCCGCGCCATGCTGCTGGACGCAAGACGTCTTTTGTGTAGGATGCCCCCGGTCCTAACTGTTGGAGGGAACGGGTGAGCGATCGCAAACAACTGATGAGCGGCAAGCGCGGCCTGATCATGGGCGTGGCCAATAACAGATCGATTGCCTGGGGCATCGCCAAGGCCGTCGCCGCTGAAGGCGCGACGGTAGCCTTTACTTATCAAGGGGATGCGCTGAAGAAGCGCGTTGAGCCGCTGGCCGCCGAGATCGGCTCGGATATCGTCCTGCCCTGCGATGTGACGGACACCGCCTCCGTCGATGCGGCCTTCGCCGCCCTCAAGGACCGCTGGGGCTCGCTCGACTTCGTGGTGCACGCCATCGCCTATTCCGACAAGGACCAGCTCGACGGCCGCTATGTGGACACCACGCAGGACAACTTCAACAAGACGCTGATGATTTCCTGCTACTCGTTCACCGCCATCGCCCAGCACGCCGAGAAGCTGATGCCGGAAGGCGGCTCGCTCCTCACCCTGACCTATTACGGCGCCGAGAAGGTGATGCCGCATTACAATGTCATGGGCGTCGCCAAGGCCGCGCTGGAGGCCAGCGTGCGTTATCTTGCCGCCGACCTCGGCAAGGGCAACATTCGCGTCAACGCGATTTCCGCGGGGCCTATCAAGACCCTGGCGGCCTCCGGCATAAGCGATTTCCGTTATATTCTGCGCTGGAACGAATATAATTCCCCCCTCCGCCGGACCATATCCATCGACGATGTGGGCGGAGCCGGGCTTTATTTGCTATCGGATTTGAGCCGCGGAGTAACGGGCGAGGTTCACCACGTCGATGCAGGCTACCACGTCGTAGGCATGAAGGCCGAGGACGCGCCTGACATATCCGTCGTGCCAGGAAACGGAGAATAACAACCATGCATCCGATGAGGCTGTTAACCTATGCGCTTCTGATCGGCGTGACGACCCTCGTGGCCATGGGCGGTATCGGGTTTTACGTTGGCTATTCCGCGGGGCGGGGCGACCTCTCCGAGATGAAGGCGTTCCTCGCAGCGTCCATTTCGCCGGAAAACGCGGCGGCGGTGGCCGAAGCCATGAAGCGGAACGGCGGCCAGCCCGCAGCCGCGCCGCAGGTCGATTTGGCGCCTGTCATCGAGGAAATCCGGGCGATGGGGGCGCAGATCGGCAAGCTGGAGCAGGCGGCGGCGTCTTCGCCGGGCCAAAGCGTGGTTGACCGGCTGGAGAAGATCAAGGACGACCCGAAGATGCGGGAGGAACTGGCCGTCACCAGGCAGAAGCTCTCCGCGGCGACCGAACAGTACAAGACCTGCCGCAAAGATCTCGGCGCCATTCAGGTCAAGCTCGACGAGCAGATCGCCGCCTCCCAACAGGTGGCGCTGGCCAGCTCGCAACGCGGTTCCGACCGTCAGCAGACCTCCGTCCTCTATGATAACGTCGTCCTGAAACGCAACCAGAACAAGGTTTACAACGACGTCGATATCGCCTTGAGCCTGAAATCCGTGGCGTCGCGCTCGGCCAGGGTCGTCGTCAATCAGAAGAGCTTTCCCATCGCCTTCGGCGAGCGCAAGATCGTTCAGCACGGCGACGTGACCTGCGAACTGGTGCTCATGGAGACCGATCTCGACGTTACGCAGGCTCGCGTGAGCATCTCCTGCAAGCGGTAGGCGGTTGACGGCTTCGCGTTCCGTCACCACCTTCCTGCCATGGCCGAAGTTTCTCCTGCGATCCGGGAGCGCGGGCGGCGCAACCCGCTCCTTCGGGCGCTGGCGGCTCGTCTTCGCATGTGGTCCGGCGGCGACGAGACCGGCCGCTTTGTAAAACAGTCCCTGAGCACGACACCCATGTCTTTGATCTATTTCCTCCGTCACGGACAGACGGATTGGAACGTCGCGCGCCGCATGCAAGGCTGCCTGGACGTGCCGCTAAACGATAACGGCCGCGCGCAGGCCGCCCGGAACGGCCGCGCCCTGGCCGAGGTCATCACCCGCCCCGAGGCCTTCGACTTCGTTTCCAGCCCTTTGCAGCGCGCCACGGAAACCATGGAAATCCTGCGCGAGCAGCTCGGCTTGCCGCGCGCAGGCTACCGCACCGACCGGCGCCTTCGGGAGGTCCATTACGGCGACTGGGAAGGGCAGTTCTGGGACGACCTCGTTGCCCGCTGCCCGGAAGCCACAGCCGCATACAGGCGCAACCGCTGGACCGTCGCCCCGCCGGGAGCCGAGGCCGAGGACTTCACCATACTGAGCCAACGCCTGATGGCCTGGTACGGTAGGGTCGAGCAGGAAACGGTCGTGGTATCGCATGGCGGGCCGATGCGCTGCATCCGCGCCACGCTCCTCGAATTGACGCCGGAGGAAGGAAGCGCGCTCGACGTGCCGCAGGACAAGGTGCTGCGCATCCACGGCACGGCGCTGAGCTGGATCTGAGGACAGCTCACCTTTCCCATTTACTGTTTCACAAGCACTTGCCGCTACGCTTTAACAAAGTGTCCATTTTTCCCAGGCTGACGTCCATGGGCGACAACGAGCAGCGCCTGGCCTCTTTGAGCGAATCGCGGGATCTTTTCCTCAGGGCGCTGAAAGAACACGAACAGTTCGTCTACAAGCTCGGTTACGAGGCGGGTTTCGCCGCGGGCTGGGAGGCGCTCGTCCGGCGTCTGTCCACCGTGAAGCCCGACGAGGCGTCCGTCCCGCCGCATCGCGACCTGAGCGACCTCATGCAGCAGCACGAGACGGAAATCCCCGCCCGCGACACGCTGATCGCCATCATCAAGCAGGCGCCCGGCCTTCAGCGTCATGAGATCGTCGAGATAGCGAGCAAGAGCCTCTCGCACCTCTCCGAGCGCACGGTGCGCACCGCCCTGCAGCGGCTGAAAGACGCCGGCGAGCTTCGCGTGGAGGACGGGAAATGGTTCGTCGCCGTGAAGGCTCCCGCACCCCGGCCGGCGTCCTTCAGCGACTACGACGAGTAGCGCCCGCCAGCGGCTGGGATGGGGATAGCCCATGCTGCTCCGCACAAATTCG
Source organism: Rhodomicrobiaceae bacterium (assembly GCA_050288485.1). Classification (GTDB taxonomy): domain Bacteria; phylum Pseudomonadota; class Alphaproteobacteria; order Rhizobiales; family Rhodomicrobiaceae; genus JARRLC01. Next base: position 3,257 of record JBNKDX010000216.1, read on the forward strand.
GGACAAGACGCTCAAATTTAGGTAGGGTGTGTTGGACGCAACTGCTCGCGGAACTCCCTATGAGCATTATCATCCATCTCTGGCGCAACAAGATTGCGACAACGTTCCTGGCCGGGCTGATCATGTTCCTGCCCGTGATGCTGACCTTCTTCATCATCGCCTGGATCGTCAATTTCCTAAAGTCGGCGCTCGGCCCCGGTTCGTTCCTCGGCACGATCCTGACGACCGGCGGCATGACGATCGTCGGACACGGTTATGAAACGTGGGCATTCCTGATCGGCGTCGTCATCGCGCTCCTGGGCATTTTTGCGCTCGGCATCGCAGCGCGCAGCGCCGCCCAGGCCAGCATCGAGCGCTTTTTCGACCGCACCTTCGCCAAGATGCCGGTCATCCGCGCGATCTACAACCCGGTCTCGCGCGTCGTGCGCATGACGACCGACAAGAACACCGGGGACTTCTCCAGCATGACCGTCGTCATCTGCCGGTTCGGCGGCACCCACGGCGCCGACGTCCTGGCGCTGCTGGCCAATCCGGAGGTCTACAATATTGCCGGCGAGCGCCGCCGCATGGTGTATATGCCGACCTCCCCCGTACCCATGTCAGGGGGACTGGTGATGGTGCCCGAGGACGCGGTCTTTCCGGTGCCGGAGATGAAGGTGGAGGAGTTGCTGCGGATCTATTTCTCACTCGGAGCGCTCGCTCCAGACGCGCTGCCGAAAAACATGCGCACCGCGCGCCCGGCTGGAGAGATTATAGCGCCGGCGAAAGAAAGAACGGTGGTGGCCGCACCCGATACGGCGCGGGAAACAGGCGCATAAAACGTCCGTTTCCAGCGTGTCTTCGCGGATCCATAGATTTCGACGAATTGTTTTAGAGGACAGGAAGGAATAAAAAGATATAGGGAGCGCAGTCCTACCCCCAGATTGAGGAGAACGCCCCTATGACGACTTGCGCATGCGCCAATTGCCAGTTCATGGTCCACAATTCCCAGCAGAAAGCGAAGCGCGCAGGCGAGGCCCTCGGCCAGTGCCGCTACAACCCGCCGCTAGCGAATGCTGAGGGCAACGCGCATGGAAACTGGCCCCTCGTCGCCGCTCAGGACTGGTGCGGTCACTTCGCGGCCAAGGTCGAGCGGTTTATGACGGCGGCAGAATAATCCCGCGCGGCCGCTCCGCAGAAGCCGCGGCATAACTCGTATTTCTCCGGACGCATGCCCGCCCGGCACCCTTCCCGCCAGGAAAGGGACCGGGCAGTTCGTTATGGTCGCGCACGCCGGGTTGCACCACAGAGTGCTCCGGGCGCGCCGTCAGCTCACGCGCTTGAGCTTGCCGATGCCCATCACATTCAGCGCCGCCTTTTCGTAGAACGGCTCGCTCTCGCCGCGGCGCATCTTCCGCAGGAAGTACGTCTCGAAAGCGATCTTCGCCATGTGCACCCCC
>JBNKDX010000217.1:0-4695 GCA_050288485.1 Rhodomicrobiaceae bacterium
GATACCGGTTACCGGCCGGGCGACAAGGAGGCCGCGCCCGTCAACATGGTCTATGATTTCTGCCGCCGCGTCCCCGCCGCCCGCGCCGTCAAAGGCCGCGATGTGATGGACAAGCCCTATCACGTCAGCCGCGTCGAGGTGGACGTGAAGGGGCGCACCACCAAGGCCGGCTTGGCGCTGTGGCATCTGAATACGGACTATTTCAAGAGCTGGGTGCATGGCCGCATTCATTGGCCTACGGAGCAGCCCGGCGGCTGGCATTTGCATGCGGACGCATCCGAGGACTATTGCAAGCAGCTCGTCGCAGAGGCGCGGGTCGTCAAATCGTCGGGCAAGCCGAGCTGGATCAAGATCAGGCATGACAACCATTTCCTCGACTGCGAGATGCTCAACGCTGCGGCGGCGCATATGGAACGCGTCGACCTCATCCCCGACGGCGCCCTGCGCGCGGTGGTGGATGCCGAGCCGCGGCCGAGGCGCAGGCCTCCGGCGCCGCCCTCATCCGGCGACGGAATGCCAGGCGCTGGCCAGGCGGCACCGCTGCGGCTGTCCCGTTTCGCCGCGCGTCTGAACCGGCAGTAACGCCATGACCACCGATACCGACCGCGCTTTGCTGGAGGCGATGCTTGCCCGCCGGGATGCAAGCGCTGTCGTGCCCGCGGCCAGGCCGCAATCGGCATTCTTCCGTGCCGGCGGCGGGCAGATTTATTTTTCGAACTGGAACCCGGCCTTGCGCGAGGCGCGGGACGATGTCCGCACCGCCTGGACGGTCGCCGCCGCGCGTGCGGTGGAAAGCTTGCAGAACTCCGGCTGGCTGGCGGGGGCGGTCAACAAAGCCGTGGCCGCAGTTGTCGGCACCGGGCTGAAGCTCAACGCCTCGCCGGATCAGGACGAACTCGGCTGGGAGCCGGACTTCACCGCAAGCTGGGCGCGCCGCGTCGAGGCGCGCTGGAAGGCGTGGAGCGGCAACCCCTATGCCTGCGACGCTCAAGGGCGCATGAGCATTGGCCACATGATGGGCGTCGCTTACCGCTCCTGGCTCGGCTTCGGCGAGGTCCTCGCCGTGCTGCCGATGATCCGCCGCCGGGGTGTCGCCAGCCGCACCAAGGTGCTGCTTCTTCCGCCCTCGCGGCTCAGCCAGAAGACCGAGGAACCGAACCTGTTTCAAGGCGTGCGCCTCGATGCTGACGGCATGCCGGTCCGCCACGTTCTGAAGCGCCGCCGCGCCTGGGGCGGCGAGGAGGATGTCGAAATCCGCACGCGCGACGCCGACGGCCGCCCGCAGGTGATCCATGTCTTCGACGGCGCCGCGGGCCAGGTGCGCGGCATCACGCCGCTCGCGCCAACGCTGAAAGTGATCCGGCAATATGACCAGCTCGCCGATGCCACGCTGACGACGACGCTGCTGCAGACCATCTTCGCGGGGACAATCACCTCGGAGAGCATGGGCGAGGCTGCCTTCGAAGGTCTCAATCCGGCGATCCAGCGCGCGGCGGCGGGCGGTGCCGGTCCGCTCGACCAGTACTTTTCCGACAAAGCCGAGTGGTACGACGCCACCAAGATCGACCTCGGCGTGCACGGACGCCTGGCGCATCTTTTCCCAGGCGACAAGCTGGAATTCCACGGCGCCAAGTCGCCGCACGACAATTACGAGAAGTTTGCCAAGGGCCTCCTGCGCGAGATGGCGATGGGCATCGGCGTCACCTACGAGGACGCCACCGGCGATTATACCGACGCCACCTATTCCAGCGTGCGCATGGCGACCAACGCCATTTGGGGGCTGGCGCTGTACCGGCGGCAGCATATCATCGTGCCCTTTGCGCGGCCCATTTACGAGGCGTGGCTGGAGGAAGAAATCGGCGAGGGGCGGGTGGAGTTTCCCGGAGGCCTCGACGCCTTTCTGGAGAAGCGGGACGCCGCGGTGAAGGCCGAATGGCACGGCCCGTCGCGGCCGACGGCCGACGATCTGAAGACAGCGAAGGCGCAGGAGACGCGTCTCAAGAACGGCGTCTCGACGCTCGCTGCCGAGGCCGCCGAAGCCGGGCAGGATTGGGAAGACATGCTCGACCAGCTCGAACGCGAGGTCGAGGCCTTCCGCAAGCGCGGGCTGAAACATCCCTTCGAGAGCAAGCCTCAGAAGGCGAGCCGCGAGGACGAACAACTGATGAGCGACAAATGACCTGGCGCGAACTGAGCTACGAAGACCTCGTTGATCTGGACGATCCCTGCAGCCTGGCGAAGAAGCTGAAGGCCGCGCGGCTCAAGCTGCTGGCGGGCGAGAAGGAAGTCGAGATCGAACATCGTGGCCTCGAACAGCGCCACGTCCGCTTCGCCGACGGCAGCCTGCAACGGCTCGACGCACTCATCCGCTCGCTGGAAGTGGAATGCACACGGAAAGAGGGGCGACGGCTGCGGGTGGCGGGATGCGCGGTTGTTGGCCACTGAAGTCCTGCAGGCCGTCTTTGATCCCCCTCCTCCCCGATTACGTTCAGCCCCCCAGGAAACCTCCAAAGCCTTCAATCATCTTCTTATAGAAGCCGCCTCTCGCGAGCACGATAAGAAATAGGATTGTTAATGTGACGCCGGCAATTCGGGATAACCATAGGGCACGAACGTATACTCTCGTTCGAGTGATAATAGATCTGATGAGACTGTCGTGGAGCGCTTCCAAAGCGTTTTGATCGCGCAGGGTGCGCCAGTTTAGACTAATACTGCTCAACAGAGTAATAATTGAAAACATAGATAATATAAAAGACACTAGAAACATCGTCAACTCCCAACGACTGCCGATGAATATATCTGGTTTTTCCGACGAAACGAGGATAGCAAGAGTGGCTATGACGATGCCATTGTATTGCAGCAGCGAACCAGATTTGGCATCAATTACTGCCAGCCTATAATACTGATAGTTTATGATATCTCGATCTGAAGAGCTTAGCTCCCTACGAAACGAAAGATCTGTGTTAAGTTCGTCTAAGCGGTTCTGAGAAGTTCTCAACAACACCTACGCCTCCACAACTATGACGTGTGAAATTGAAACCTAATACGCAAATGTAGGTTAGCAAAGACAAGGACATTGAACCACGGGAATTCCCACGCGGAGCCTTCTACACCGCATCCCAATCGATTCTCTACGTTGGTAACTCCGAAAGCCTGATCGACACATGCCCCATCTCCCTCACCTCGCCGACCGCGTGGCCGGCAGGCCATTGCTGATTCACCCGGACAAGATCCAGGTCATCCTTTGGGCGCTGCAGGGGCGCATTGACGCGCAGCTCGATGAGCCTACGCTCGCGCCCGAAGCCAGCCGGTTCCGTGGCCGCCCCTCGAACCATGGGCCGTACCGTGTTGAGAACAGCGCAGCGGTCCTGCCCATCGTCGGCAGTCTCGTGAACCGCGGCGCCTGGGTCGGGGCCTATTCCGGCCTGGTGTCCTATGAAGGCATCGAGGCGCAGCTCGACGCGGCGATCGCCGATGACACCGTGAACCGCATCGTGCTCGACATCGATAGTCCCGGTGGCGAGGCCACCGGCATGTTCCGCCTGGCCGAGAAGCTGCGTGCCGTGCGGGAGCGGAAACCGGTCACGGCCTACGTCAACGACATGGCGGCCTCGGCGGCCTATGGCATCGCTGCGTCCGCGAGCCGGATCATCGTCTCACCCTCCTCGATCGTCGGCTCGATCGGCGTGGTGATGGTGCATCTCGATCGCTCCGCGGAGTTCGAGCAGAAGGGCCAGCGCCCGACGCTGATTTTTGCCGGTGCGCATAAGGTGGACGGGCATCCCTTCGCCGCCTTGTCCGACGCTGTCCGCGGTGATCTGCAGGCCGAAGTCGATCAGTTCTATGCGCTGTTCGTGAAGAGCGTCGCCGCCGGCCGCTCGCGGCTGAGCGAGGACGCGATCCGCGCCACCGAAGCCCGCACATTCCTCGGCGAGGAGGCCCTCAAGCTTGGCCTCGCCGACGCCATTGGTTCGCTTGAGGAGGCCCTGGCGGTCCCCGGCCAGGCGCACCGCCATCCAACCACGGAGAAAACTGCCATGACGGAAACCACGGCGCCTGATCGTTCCGCGCGATCAGACGAGCATCGCGCAGCGGCGGCCACCGCCCCGGCGCAGGATGAGCGCATTGCCGCGCTCGAAGCCCAGGCACGCGATGCACATGCGGCTGGCGTGAAGGAAGGCGCCGCCGCCGAGCGCGAGCGCATCAAGGGCATCCTCGGTTCGGAGTCAGCCAAGGGCCGGACGGCGCTTGCTGAACATCTGGCTTACGAGACCGACTGGAGCGCTGCTGCAGCCACTGCCATTCTGGAGAAGGCGCCGCAGGAAGCCGCCACCAAGCCTGACTATGCCGCCCGCAAGGAAGCCGCGGGCACGCTCGGCCTCGGATTGCCAGACAGCAAAACCGCCGCTTCTGCCAAGGGTGATGGCTGGGGCGATGTCTACGCCAAGGTCGGCCGCACCTTTGGCGTGGCGAGCTAACGAGGAGGATTGACCCATGGTGACCAAAATCGAGACCCCGCATCCGGGGGAATTCATGGTGTCCGAGGCCAGCGGTTTCCGCTCGCGCGAGCGGGTGACGCTAATGGCGTCGCAAACTATTGTCCCCGGCCAGGTGCTCGGACGCCAGATACGCGGCCCGGCAGCGAATGTCAGCGCCGTTGCCGCGGCTGACGCCGGGAACACCGGCGACGGCACG
>JBNKDX010000218.1:0-4675 GCA_050288485.1 Rhodomicrobiaceae bacterium
CAGTAATCGTCGCGGCCGGAGGTCACGCAGGCCTTCAACTCGCGGCTGATTTCGGGAACCCGCTTATCGACGAACTCGACCAGCTCCATCAATTCGATATAGCCGTTGCGGTCGTCATCGCCGCGCGCGAGGCCCTCCAGCAGGGCGTAAGTGAACGCGCCGTGCCCGTGATAGCCCTCGATGGCGAGCTGCTGATCGCTTGCGGCCATCAGCACGATCCGGCCGGTGGCGTCGATGAGGCGCCGGTGCGCGGTGTCGTAGTCGGCGCCGCCGCGGCTTTTGAGCGGCCTGCTGGCCGATCCCGATTCACAGGTATCGAAAATCCAGACGGATTTTTCAGCCTTGATCAGCGAGAACCAGTCCTGCCACTGCTTCGGCCCGAAACCGCTGGCGAGGATCGTATCCTCGCTGAAGCGGTCGATGCCGGGCGGCACGAAATAGTAATCCCCGCGCACGTTCTTGCCATGACCAGCGATGAAGAACAGGAACACGTCGGTCGCCTTGATCTTCGTGCCCAGCTCCTTGAAGACCTGGGTCATGCGCTCGGCGGTGACCTCGGCGTTGGTCAGCGACGTGAGCTTGGGGCGGCTGTTGTAGTAGGTGGCGCCCGCGTCGGCCAGCGTCTGGCCAAGCTCCGTGGCGTCGGGCACGGCGTAATCCAGCCTGCGCCGGACGTCCTTGTAGTCGTTCACGCCGATGGCCAGGATATAGAGGTCGGGCACGTCCAGCAGCGCCTTTTTCTCCACCTTGACCGTGGTGCGGCCGGGCAGCGACTCGATCGAGTTGCTCTTGTTGAAAGCGACGATCTCGATGAGGTTCTCGGTCGCGCCGAGTTCGACGGGCAGCGACAGCGTTCCTTCCGGACCGGCGCTGCGCGTGCCGAAAAGGCTGCCTTTCAGCGCGCCGTTGATGCGCAGCTCGATGCGTCCGACGCCGCCGCCATTGTCCTTGACCTTGAACTCAATATTGACGGTGCGCTTATTGGCTTGCGCGTTGCCGGTATTGACGATGGTGACCTCCGGCGGCGCGGCGCTGTCCTTCAGGACGGCGTTGATCGTCGCCTCCCGCTTCAGCGCGCCCGACGGATCGCCCGCGATCTTGGCCGCAACCAGATCGGGACGGTAGAACAGCTTACGCACTTGGTCGGCGCTGACGTAACGCGCCTCCTTGTCCGGTCCCTGGTTGATCTGCCAGCCGACATAGGAGCCGCCTTTTTCGGAGCTGACGAAAAACCCTTCCGGCGTCCACATCACCCATTCGCCGTCCGTGCCCCGGAACAGGGTGACGAGCAGCTCGCGGGTCTTCAGGTTCCATAAACGCAGCGTCTGGTCGGCGGCGCCGGAGACGAGGTAACGGCCGCCCGCCGACGGCGCGATCGCCCAGATCACGCTGGTGTGGCCGACGAAATTCCCGAGCTTCTTCCCGTTGTGGTCATGCGCCGCCATCCAGCCGTTGGCGCCGGCGGAGATGATCATGCGGCCGTCATCGGCCAGACTGTAGGCCCAGTGTCCATAGCCGCTGGGCGCGCCGCGCTCCACCGCCGCCCGGGATTTGCCGTTCTCCTTGATGTCGAGAATCGCGTTGTCGTAGCCGTAAGTCCCGCCCGGGCGGTGATCGAGCGACCAGTTGCCTTGAGCCAGCACGGCGCGGTCGAAGCCGACTGCCGCGTTCAGCGCGACCGGCTGCGGCGCCACCACAGCTTCCGCGAGGGACGGCAGGGGCATGGAGAAATGAAGGGGGCCAAACTCGCGCGTCGGATTCCGCGTCCACATCGTACCCCAGCCGATGCCCGCATCCAGCGCGATGCCGACCGACCAGATCGACTTGCCCACCCCGCCGAGGGTCAGCGGCTTGCCGTTCGGACCCTTGCGCCGTTCGCCGGTGGACAGATCCCAGATGTGGATCTCATGATTGTTGCCGCCGCCGGTCGCCGCCCAGCGCCCGTCAGGGCTGACGGCGGCCGCGATGACCGTATTGTTATGCCCGCGATAGGCGACAGTCTGCTTCCCCGTGGCGACGTCGAAAACGTTGGCCCCATAAGGGTTGCTGTCGGTGCGGACCTTGGAGATGGCGGACAGGATACGCCGCCCATCCGGGCTGAAGGCGAGGCTGCCGACCATGGTGGGCTGACGCAAGGACCGGATGAACGCGCCGGTTTCGCCGTTCCACAGGCGGATTTCACCGGAGTAATCGCCGGACGCGATGGTGCCGTCCGCACTTATGGCCAGCGTGTTGACCTTGTCGCGATGACCGCGCATCCGCGTGATCTCGGCGCCGTCCGTGACCCGCCAGAGGCGCAACTCGCCGTCGAAAGCGCTGGTGACGGCGCGCTCGCCGTCGGGCGTGAAACCGACGCCGTACATGTCGCCCCGATGGCCCGTGAGCCGGTGTTTCAGACGCCGCGTGGCCACGTCCCAGATGATGGCGCTGCGGTCCTTGGCTCCGGAGATCAGATAGCGCCCGTCGGGGGAGAAGTTGAGACCGTAGACCGCGCTCGTGTGACCTTTGAGAAGCGCGGCGAGCTTGCCGGAGGCAAAATCGTAGAGGCGGATGTCGCCGCAGCATGGCTCGCTGGTGGCGACCTCCGTCCACCCGGCCACCGCCAGCCATTTGCCATCCGGCGACAGCGCCATGGCGTAGATCTTGCCCGCATGGCCCGGCGCCGCCTCGCCGCGGATGGTGCGCACGGTCTTGCCCGTGGCCAGATCCCACACGCGCACGGTCTTGTCGTCGGAAGCGGAGACGAGTTGCCTGCCGTCCGGCGTGAAAATCACGCTGCGGATCATGGCCATGTGCCCGCCCGTGTCGAGCATCAGGACCGGCGCGTCGGCGCTCGCCGCAGCGCTTGCGAGGGAGATGAGGGCGGCTGCCGCCAGGACCAGGAAACGGAGATGCCGCATTGTCTACACCTTGGGTTGGTTGTCGCTCGGGCGGATGTGGACTGCGTCAGGTGAACCACGGAAAGGGCAGGCCGATTCAGGCGCCGCCTCTCGATCAAATCGCATGCTTGCCGCTGGCTTGCACCAAGGCCGTCGGCGAAGGCCTTGTATCAGCGGCAAAATGAACGGTGCATTATAGCGCCCTTCCATCGCCGCACAACTTGCCATAACCAGGCCACGCACGCAGGGCATCCGCTACGTCAGCGGCACCCCAGCCTCGTATTTCGACGTGCGAATCGCAAGCGCGGTCCGCACGGAGTCCACATGCGGCGCGGTGGTCAGCTCACGGATGACGAAGTTCTGAAACGCCGTCAGATCGGGCGCTACGCATTTCAAAAGGAAATCGATGTCGCCCGACAGCATCGCGCATTCGCGCACGATGGGCCATGAACGCACCAGCGCCTCGAACGCCATGAGATCGGCCTCGGCCTGACTTGTGAGCCGCACCATGGCGTAGGCTTCGAGATCGAAACCGAGAAGCCTGGCGTTCAAATGCGCGTGATAGCCGAGGACGAAGCCCGCCTTCTCCAGCGCGCGCACGCGGCGCAGGCAGGGCGGCGCTGTGATTCCCACGCGGCGGGCGAGTTCGACATTGGTCACCCGGCCATCGGCCTGAAGTTCCTGGAGGATCAGCCAATCGATACGGTCGAGCTTGATCCACGATGGCGGTTCGCGCCGGATGTTCATGCTTGGCCTTCCCGCGGCATGGCGCTAATGATGGCGTTGTGAACTGCAGCCGTCCCGCGACGCGAGCGGACGGGTAAACAAACTTTCAATCCAGAATAACTTTATGTCGCAGAGACGCAAGAAATGAGCACCTCGCGCGCAAAGCCGGTGGAGGGCCGCGGGCGCAGCGCCTGTTCCGCGTCTGGCGAGAGCGAAACGCTGGCCGGACGGCGCGTCTGGATCATCTCGGACGGCGTGCGCGGCCACCTCACCATAACCGGGGGCGTGGCCGAGACGCTCGGTCTCGCCGTGGAGGTCAAGCCGGTCGCGCCGCGCTGGCTGTGGCGCAATCTGGCCCCGCGCGGGCCTGCGGATCCGGAAGTGATGAAAACGCTGCTGGCCGAACCGCTGCCTGACGTCGTGTTCGGCGCCGGACGGCAGACGGTTCCCTTCGTGCGGGCGCTGAAGCGGGCCGGACGGGACCGGGTCTTTACCGTCGTCTTTCAGGCGCCGAAGGCCGGGACGGACTGCGCGCATGTCATCTGGGCGCCGGAGCATGACCGGCTGAGCGGCGCCAATGTCATATCCACGCTGGCGCCGCCGCACCGCTTCTCGGCGGAGCGTCTGGCGGAATTGCGCCGCGACGCGCCGGAGGACATCGCCGCGCTGCCCTCTCCCCGCGTCACCCTGTTCCTCGGCGGCCCCGGCGGCAGTTACGACTGGTCGCCCGCCACGATCGCCGCTTTTGCCGATGCCCTGCGCGGCGTTGCGCCGCTTGCGGGAAGCTTCCTCATCACACCGTCGCGACGCACGCCGCACGCGCTGTTCGAAGCCGCGGACGAAGCGACCGCCTCGCGCCCGCGTATCCTCTGGAAGGGGAGCGGCGACAACCCCTATCCGCAGTTCCTGGCGCATGGCGACATCTTCATCGTCACCGCCGACTCCGTGAACATGGCGGGTGAGGCGGCGGCCACCGGGCGTCCGGTTTACATCTTCACGCCGCCGGGCGGGCGGTCGAAGTTCCAGCGCTTCCACGCCGCGCTCGCCGCACATGGCGTCACGCGGCCGCT
>JBNKDX010000219.1:0-4651 GCA_050288485.1 Rhodomicrobiaceae bacterium
CTGGCGGCAATCCGTCCACAGGACCTAGCAATCGCTGGGTAGTTCCCGCCATCAATGGCCGCTACTCCACGTATCCGCGAACGCAACATAACGAAGAGCGTTTTTAGCCCGGCGACGCGGCCGCGCTCGGTCCGATAGCTTGCCGACGCCTGTTCCGCGCCGGTGGGCTAAAAACGCTCTTCGTTTGGGGGGCGGACCGGCTTACTGCTTCCCAGCGGCGTGATCTGATGGAGATTGTCGAAGATCGCTACGGCGTCGGCTTGACGCTGATCGCCAGCCAGCTTCCCGTCGAAGCTTGGCGCGAGGCGATCGGCGAGCCCACCTTCGCCGACGCCATCCTTGATCGCATCATTCACAATACCCAACCCAGCAGAGCCGGAACCAAACAGGTTCTTTTTCAGCCCTCTCCCCTCGCGGGAGAGGGCAAGGTTTGCAGCGCGACCGGGGGTTTACGTGTTGGGGCTCGGGTTAACAGCTATGCCGGTTGCGCGAGCTTTGAAGCCGGATCTCAATAGACGAGGACGTTTGTCGCGGCCACGCATTCGCTCACGAACGTGGCTGCTCCCGCCACCGACGCGCCTTCGATGAGGTCCTCCTCCGTGATCTTCCGCGCCTGCGCGCATGGACCGCACACATACATTTTGCCGCCCCCCTCGACGAAAGTCTTCACCAGATCAGTCAGCGGCGGGAAACCCGGTCCCGCGATGTGGTCGGTCATGCCTTTCATCATCAGGTAGGCGCCATTACCCTGGAACCCCATGAGGACGTCTTTGTCCAGCGCGAGCGCGGTTGTGGCCATCACGAAAGGAACCGTCGCCAGTTCCGGATCGTCCGGGCCGTGCGTGACTAGGAACACAAGCTTCTGCTTTTCGTCAGCCATAATCTGTCTCCTGATTTGTTAAGTGATGTCGAAGAACGGAAAAAACAGGGCCGCCAGCAGGGCTCTCGCGTCCGTTCCACCGCTCATGCCACACCGGGCGGTCAGGATGATATAGACACTTTCTGGCGGCGGAAAGGAGCGGCGAACGGGTGCGTCAGTACGCAGACGATGCGCTCCCTCCCCTTTCATGTCTTCGATCGCTGGCCGCCTGCAGGCGCCCCGCATGTAGCTATTCGAGGCGGGTGATCATCGCCGGGAAAAAGATTGCTGCATGCGGAGCCAACTCGGGAAATTCGAACACCCGGGATCGGGGCGCGTTCACATTTACGCCTTCAGTGCCCGAGCCGCAGGATCTCCCCCTTGCCGAGCGTAGCCATGTCGCCAGCAAAGCGCCGCACCGCACCGCGCAGGGGCGCCAGATGGGCAGGCGGAAGCTCCGCCCGCAAACTCATCGCCAGCATGGCCAGCCATGTCAGTTCGCCGCCGCCGCTGTCAACGAAGGTCGGCGTCCACGACGCCGCTTCGCCGCCCAGCACCACGGTCCCGCGGCGCATGAGGATGCCGGGGCTGGCACCGCAATTGCCGAAAACCGCCACTGTCCCGGCGATCATGCGCGAGCCCACGTGATCGCCCGCATCGCCGCCGATGGCGATCAGGCCACGCCGCATGCGGTCGCCCGCGCGTGCGCCCGCGCGCACCGTCACGATGATCGTCCCGCCTGTCATCCCCGTCATTTCGCCGGACCTGGGACCGCCGAGAAAATCGCCCGCGCCGCCCTGAATGCGGATCAGACCGCCGGACATGCCGCTGCCCGCATAGGGCCCGGCGTCGCCCGCGACGGTCAGTTCGCCGCCCGACATGCCGAGGCCGGCATAAGCGCCCGCGCCACCCTCCACGGTCAGGCGTCCGCGCGTCATGCCGCGCCCGATGTTGTCGAACCGCGCCCCCGCACCGTCGGCCTGTATCTCCAGCTCATCGCTGTCACCCGTCCCGACGCGGAACACGTCGCCCGCCGTGAGCGGCGCCTTCGCGCTGTTTACGGGGATCGCGGCGATTTCGCTCTCCGTCAGCCCGGCGAGGCGCTCGGGCGTCAGCCGCGACAGATCGAGGCGCTGGTCCGGCTTGCCCCGCAGCGTGAGTTTGACCGCGCTCATGGCAGAAGCTCCCCCAGGTGGAAGTGGTGGGGCCCGAGCTTGCCGCCGTAATTACCCGCGCTGACGCTCAACAGGCCGCCCTTCGCGCCGATGTCGATGAGAGTCTTCAGCCCGGCACGCATGCAATCGGCAACGGAGGCGGCGCTCAAGCCATCGATCACAATCTCCAGCACGGAGCCGACCTCGGGCGAAAGCTGCGTATTCGGCGCCGATTTCAGCGTTGGGCAATAGGCTTCGTTCGTCGAGGCGATCATGAATTTGTATTTCGACCCGACCTTCGAGCCGGAGCGCACCACGCCGCCCGGGAACGGCAGGATGCTATCCGGCGCCGCGCGCATGGCAGTGACAGCGGCTTCCGCGGCAGCTAACGTTTCGGCGGCGCTGCGCCCAAGAATGAGGAGATTGCCGCCGCCCACGGCCTCGCTCGTGATGCCCGCCATCGCCTCGCACAGAAACTCGCCTTCCATGACCGGAATTCGCCAGTACCGCCTGCCGCCGATCACCTTGGACGACTGGAAACCGTCGCCGAAATAGCGCAGATTGGCGCCCAGCTTGATCCGGCTTTCCGAATCGAGGTCCGAGAAGCACGCCGCTCCCGCGCAGGTCAGCACACACTGTCCGACCCGGTTGATGACCTGCTGCTCAAGCGCATCCGGCGCCATGGACAGGACGAGAACGCGCACGCCCGGCCGCCCGTCCGGCGTTTCGGCGGGAGCCAGCTCGCGGTCGATACCCGCCTCGCAGCCGCAGCCGATGACCGAGGTCGCAAAGCCGGTCATAGAGGTCGCGGCGATGCGCGCCCACTCGATGCTTGGGCCGGTGATGACGAGCGCCGTGGCGGTCATCGGGAAGGCTTCGGCGAACGTGTCCTCGATCGTCAGGCCGTTTCGAACGAAGCCGCCCTCCGGGTCCGCCTCGTCATCGCCGCCCTCCTCCCTGGCGCCGCGGCCGGTCAGGCGGTCCCACAAGCCGGGACGTGTCTTCATGTCCGGCATGGCTGCTCCTCGAAATGGCTGGCCTTGCCCGTAAAGGCGTCCGGCACCGCGAAGGCATCCACCGGCAGCCCGTAATGCTCGGCGTAATAGCGTCCGAGCCAGTCCTCGATCTGGGCGCTGCCGCGCGGCGGCTTGATATAATGCGTGCGGCCCCAGCGATAGGGCTTGACCTTCCCATCCTCGACGATGAGGTCGCCGTCCTTGAACACATAGTCGGCGGCCGAAAACATCGCGGTCTTGTCCGCCCGCTCTGTGTAGACGGAGATATCCGCCGCGGCGCCGATCCCGAGCTGGCCACGGTCCTTCAGGCCGAGCAGGCGCGCGGGCGCGGCGCGGGTCATGGTCGCGATTTCGTAGAGGCCATATTCGCGGCGCAGTTGCGGCAGGAGCGTCATGTCCATCGCCGCTTTGGGCAGACGCGCAATCCACTCGGCGCGCTCATTGGCGTCCATCAGCAGGTGCAGCACCTGCGGATAGGTGGTAAACGGCGCGCCGTTCGGATGGTCGGTCGTGAAGAAGACGCGCCACGGATCGTCGATCAGCAGGAACAGCTCCAGCCCGACCGCCCATTGCAGCGCATTGTAGAAACTCTTGTCGCTGTAGCGATAGGGGACGATGCCGCCGCCGGTGCCGTCGCCATCCCAGACGATCGTCTTCTTGGGACGCGCGGAGGACAGGCTTGCATATTGACGCATGACGTCGCCGGAAATCGTCACCGTCTGGCCGAACATCACCTGGCCCACGTCCACGGTCACGTTCTTGTGGTAGGCGACAGCTTCGGCAAGCAGAGCGGCGGCCGAGGAGAAACTGCGCTTGCCCTCGCTGCCGTAGCCGTAGAACTGCAGGTGCGCCAAATGCAGCGGCAGGCCGCTCGCGGCTTCCATGGTCTCGATGGCGGTCACGAAGCTGGTGCCGGGAACGCCGAGATTGTTGCAGTGCACGTGGAGCGGATGCGGGATGCCGAGGCGATGGACAGACGCCAGCAGCGCCTGCACGATCGCGCGCGAGCTGACACCGTAGGATGGGACCACATCGTCCAGCCCGTAAGTGCGCACATTCTCCTTGAAGGCCGCGCCGCCGCCCGCATTGATCACCTTGACGCCGAGACACTTCGTCTTCTCGATGCTCCAGGCGACGTAATCGTCGAGCACGGTCTCGCTTTCGCCGTCGCGCAGCAGGCGCAGGAGGAAATCCGTGTTGCCGAGCACGGCCAGCGCGCCGCGGTCGATATACGGAATGTCGGCCAGCTCCAGATGCGCCTGCACCGCCCCTTGAGCGACAAGCGCGGGCTCGACCACAGTCGTGTAGCCCATCTCCGCGTAGAGCCGCCCGGTCTCGTACGTGGACCAGCGCGCGGTGGAGAACGGCGCATGGCCGGGATGCGGGTCTTCGCCCGGATGTTGCTCCAGGAGCAGCGTCCGGCTCATATTCACGCTGCCGCCCGCAATGTGGGAGTGAATGTCGATGCCCCCGGCCATGACGATCTTGCCGGTGAGATCATAGGTCTCGATGCCGTCCATGCTCGCGGGCGCGGCGACGATGCGGCCATCCTCGATGAAGAGGTCGCCCGTTTCGTCGCGGCCGTTGGCCGGGTCGATGATGCGTCCACCTTTGAGCCGGAT
>JBNKDX010000220.1:0-4650 GCA_050288485.1 Rhodomicrobiaceae bacterium
TTTGCTAGCGGTTATATCCGGACTGACGTTGCTTCTGTCGGCGCTGGTTCTGGTGATAGCAACCCTGCTTTTCATGATTGGATGGCAAAGATGGGCGAGGTTTATGGTGCCCTTTTCATCCGTGGGGGCCATTGCCGCGCTGATCATCCTGGCGCTGGCCGGGCCGGTGCTCAATCCGCAAGGGGCCGCGGGCTCGTCGGCGCGCAATCTCATCATCGTCGTGGACAATGGCTGGGCCGCTGCGAGCCGCTGGACGCAGCGCCAGGAGATGATCGCCTCGCTGTTGCAGCAGGCCGAGGGCCGCGGCCAGACCGTCACCATCCTGGCCGCTGCCGGGCCGTCCGCCGGGTTGCCGCCCGAGCTGCTGTCCCCGGGCAAGGCGCGGGAGAAGGCGGCAAGTCTGGAGCCGATGCCCTATGCGCCGGACCGCAAGGGTGTGGCCGCCGCACTGGAGAACGCGCTGCGCCCCGACAGGGGCTACGAAGCCGTCTGGCTCGCCGATGGCATCGACAGCTCCGGCGCGGCCGAACTGGCAGCGGTGCTGAAGCGCCTGACGGCAGGGCACGGTTTCACAATCATTGATGATACACGCGGCGCGGAGCCGCTCGGCCTCGCCGCCCATTCCGATGGTGAAAAGGGCCTCGTCGCACGCATAGCATCGCCGGGCGGTGCTTCGCGTGTAGGGCGGGTTACGGCTCTCAGCGGCCGCGGCGCGCGTCTGGCCGAGACCGGCTTCACGCTTGCGGCCGACACCGGGACCGCTGAAGTGACGATCGACCTGCCGCTGGAGCTACGCAATCAAATCACGCGCCTGGAGATCGACGGCGAAGCGTCCGCGGGGGCCATATATCTACTCGATTCCCGCTCGCTATGGCAGCGTTTCGGCGTACTCTCGGGCGAGGCGCGCGAGGCGGCGCAACCGCTCCTGTCGCCGACGCATTACATCGAGCGCGCGCTCAGGCCCTTCGGCGATGTCGCCCTGTCTCCGACCACCAATGTCGAGCGCGGCAGCGAAGCGTTGCTGGCGCGCAATCCGTCGGTGGTCGTCCTCGCCAATATCGGCCAGATCATCGGCCAAGCCGAAGCGCGCCTGAAGAAATGGGTGCAGAAGGGCGGGGTGCTCGTCCGCTTTGCCGGGCCGCGGCTGGAAAAGGGCGGCGACGCGCTGCTCCCGGTGCCCTTGCGCGAGGGCGGACGCACGTTGGGCGGCGCGCTGTCGTGGAAGACGCCGCAGAGGCTGGCCGCCTTCGAAGAGAACAGCCCCTTCTACGGTCTTGCCGTGCCACAGGACGTGCTCATCAAACGGCAGGTGCTCGCCGATCCCACCGCGCAGCAGCGGCCGGGCACGTTCATCTGGGCGCGGCTCGAAGACGGAACGCCGCTTGTCACCGCCGCGCGCATGGGCGAGGGCTGGCTGGTGCTGTTCCATGTCAGCGCTAACTCCGACTGGTCGAATTTGCCGATGTCCGGCCTGTTCGTGGAGATGCTGCGCCGCACTGCCGAACTCTCGAACGTGACGGGCGACCCGTCGCGCGGCGATGGCGGGACCGGCGCTTCGACGGATAAGGCGGCGGCAACCTCACGCGCCGCGTTCCTCACCCCCTGGCGCACGCTGGACGGCTTCGGCCGCCTGGGTCCGCCGCCGGTGACCGCCAACGCACTGCCCGCGGCCAATCTCCACCTCGCGCCTGGACCGGCGCATCCGCCCGGTTTTTACGGTCAGCCGGGCCGCACGCGCGCGCTCAACGTGATGCGGCCGGACGCACGTCTCAAGGCGCTCGACGCCGCTGGTCTGGGGGCGCAGGTCATGACTTACGAAGCGCGCACTCCCGTCCTCTTGATGCCGTGGCTGCTGCTGGCGGCGCTTGGGCTGTTCGTTTTCGATGCGGTCCTGACCCTCGCCATGCTGTCGGGCGGGATGTTTTCCGGACGGCGCGGCGCGGGTGCGCGGGCTGTAGTGGCGGCGGTCTGCGTGACCGCATCCCTGCTCGCGCTCTCGGGAGGGCGCGCCACGGCGGCCGACGACAAAGGCGCCGACGCCTTCGCGCTCAAGGCCTCTCTCGCCACGCGCCTTGCCTATGTCATCACCGGCGACGCCGCCATCGACGATATCAGCGCGCGTGGGCTGGCCGGCCTATCCAGGGAACTCGCAGCGCGGACGGCGGTCGAGCCGGCCGAGCCGATGGGCGTCAATATCGACCGCGACGAGCTGGTGTTCTTCCCGCTGATCTACTGGCCCGTGCGCGCCGATGCTCAGCCGCTTTCGGACAAGACGCTCGCCAAGGTAGACGCCTACATGAAGCAGGGCGGCATGATCATCTTCGACACCCGCGACTACCAGATGCCGCTCGGCGGCGCGTCGGCTGGCGGCCAGTCACCCGCGCTCGCCAATCTCATCGGCAGGCTGGATACGCCGCGCCTGGAGCCGATCCCCGAGGGCCACGTTCTGACGAAATCATTCTACCTGATGCGCGGTTTTCCCGGACGCTGGGATGGCGGCGCGCTTTGGGTCGAGGCGCAGAGCGGGGACGACAACGGAGCCGAGCGGCGCGCGCTCAAATCGGACGGCGTGAGTTCCATCCTCGTCACGTCCAACGATCTCGCCGGAGCCTGGGCGCTCGACGACGACAACCGCCCGCTTTTCGCGGTCGTGCCGGGCGGCGAGGTGCAGCGCGAAATGGCCTTTCGCGCCGGGATCAATATCGTGATGTATGCGCTCACCGGCAACTACAAGGCCGATCAGGTCCACGTGCCTGCGCTCCTGGAGCGGCTGGGTCAATAAAGGCGGCTGATGAACTGGTCCATAGAGTTTCTGCCCTATCTGCCGATGCCCTGGCTGGCCGCCGCGGCGCTGGCCGCCGCCGTGCTCGCGCTGGTGCTGTTGTGGCGCGGGCGGCGCGGCGCGCTTTTGCGCGTCGCCAGCCTTGCGCTGATCGTCCTCGCGCTCGCCAACCCCAATTTGAAGGAGGAGGAGCGCGAACGCCTCTCCAACATCGCCGTGGCGGTGCTCGACGAGAGCGCCAGCCAGCACATCGCGGGGCGCGCCGATCGCACCGCCGCCCTTCGCGAACAGCTCGGCCAGGCTTTCGCCGGAGCGCCCAATCTCGAAGTGCGCTGGGTGACCAGCTCGCGTGAGAACGGCGCGGGCGTCGAGGAAACCACGCTTTTCGCCGATCTCAACCGCGCGCTTGCCGACGTGCCCGCCGAACGCCTCGCGGGTGTGGTCATGATCACCGACGGCCAGATCCACGACGCGCCTGCGGAGATCAGGAAGCTCGGCTTCGACGCGCCGGTGCACGCGCTTATTACCGGAACGCGGGACGAATTCGACAACCGCCTGGAGGTCGTTTCCGCTCCGCGCTTCGGACTGGTCGATGGCCCGGTGCAGATGGTCGAGGTCAAGGCGCTGACGAGCCGCAAGGATGGCGGCGCCGGGCGTCCCGCAGTGCTCAAGGTGCGTCGCGAGGCGAAGCCGGAGGAGACCGTCACCGTTCCCTACGGCCAGACGGTGCGGCTGCCGTTCGCCTTCACCCATGCCGGACCAGCGCTGATGGAGATCGAGCTTGTCCCCGAGCCGGGCGAACTCACGCTGGCCAACAACCGCGCCGCCCTTCAGGCCGAGGGGGTGCGCGAGAATCTGCGCGTCCTCCTCGTCTCCGGCGAACCGCATGCGGGCGAGCGCACGTGGCGCAATCTCCTGCGCTCCGACGCCTCGGTCGATCTGGTGCATTTCACCATCCTGCGCCCGCCGGAGAAGCAGGACGGCACGCCCATCAATCAGCTCTCGTTGATCGCCTTCCCGACGAGGGAACTGTTCTCGGAGAAGCTATCGCAATTCGACCTGATCATTTTCGACCGCTATCAGCGCCGCGGCGTGCTGCCGCTCATCTATCTGGACAATGTCGCGCGCTATGTCGAAGACGGCGGCGCGGTGCTGGTGGCTGCGGGCGGCGATTTCGCCACACCGCTCAGCCTGTTCCAGACGCCGCTGGGCGAGGTGCTGCCCGCACAGCCCACGGGGCGCGTCATCGAACAGCCATTCCGCCCCGCCCTGACGGAAACCGGCGAGAAACATCCCGTTACGGGCGGTCTGCGCGGAAGCAACGCCAAGCCCGGCGAAGAGCCGGAGTGGGGCCGCTGGTTCCGCCTCGTCGAAAGCAGAACCGAAAAAGGCATGGTGCTGATGAACGGCCCGGACGGCGCGCCGGTCCTTACGCTGGCGCGGCGCAAGAAGGGGCGCGTGGCGACCGTCATGTCGGATCACGTGTGGCTGTGGGCGCGCGGCTATGAGGGCGGCGGCCCTTATTCCGACCTCCTTCGGCGCCTGTCGCACTGGCTGATGAAGGAGCCGGACCTTGAGGAGGAGTACTTACGCGCCACCGGCGACCGCCAGGGACTGACGATCGAGCGGCGCAGCATGAAAGACGAGATCGGCGAGGCGAAGGCCGTCGGCCCCACCGGCAAGGAAACCGCCGTCAAGCTGGAAAAGGCCAGTCCCGGCCTGTGGCGAGGACGGCTGGCGGCATCCGAACCGGGCGTGCACAAGGTCACCATGGACGGCCTGACCGCCGTGGCGCTGGTTGGCGCGGCGAACAGCCGGGAATTCGCCAAGGTTGCGGCGACGGACGAGCCGCTCGGCCTGGTGTCGGA
>JBNKDX010000221.1:0-4639 GCA_050288485.1 Rhodomicrobiaceae bacterium
GGTCTGTCGCACATGCCGAAGCAGGCGAATATGGCGTCCGGCGCGGGCGCGGCGGGGGTGCACCCTCAGGCGTTCAGCGCCGCGCGTCTGAATGCGCTGCGGGCCGAGGGGAGGCCGGTGTTCGTCAATCTGACCGCCGCATGGTGCATTACATGCCTCGTCAACGAGCGCGTAGCCCTGACATCGGGCCGTATCGCCGAGGCCTTCGCCGACAGGGGCATCACCTACCTCAAGGGCGACTGGACGAACGGCGACCCGGAGATCACCGCATATCTGAAGAGCTTCGGCCGGGCGGGTGTGCCGCTCTATGTCTTTTATCCGGGGCGCGGCGAGCCGGTGGTTCTGCCGCAGTTCCTGACCGAAGGCATTGTCCTGGACGGCATCGCGGCGGCCGGGGCGCAGCGTCAGGCGAACGCGCGGTGAGGGGCGGCCACCGGGAAACGGCAGGCTGCATCTGAGCGGGTTTATTGCGGCGTCTTGGCCGCCGCCTTCTGTTCCGCGGTGAAATCGCCAGCGAAGAAATTGAGTGCGCCCGTGAAGTCGGCGCCCGCGACCTGCGCATTCTCCCAATGTGTCGTGCCGACATTGGCTCCGCGCAGATCGGCGCCTTCCAGATTGGCGCTGCGGAAAGAGGTGTTCCGAAGGGTCCCGCCCCTGAGCGAGGCGCCGCGCAGGTCCGCGCCGAGGAAATCGGCGCCGGCGGCCGCTGCGGCCGTGAGATCGGCATAGGTCATTTCGGCGCGCTCTGCCCTGACCGAGGACAGGTTGGCGTCGCGGAAGCTTGCACCGGCCGCCAGAACGCCCGTCATATCGGCCTGATGCAGGTCGGAGCGGTCGAAGACGCCGTAGCGCAGATCGCGGCGTCGAAGGCTGAGCGTGGCTTCCTTGCTCTGGACGTCGGCGTCGCGCACGAGATCGGCGTCGGGCGCCACCAGATTGCGCGCGAAAAGGCTCGACGCCCGTCCGCTGAGATAATCGACGCGCCCATCGAACAGCGCCACGGTCAGGCCGAATGCATAGCGCGGGCGGCGCGTCCCGGCCTGCGGCTGCGGCGCAGGGACCGGCCACATCGCCGTCATGACGCGGTCCATGTGCTCATCGGGGATGGTGGCGACGCCGATCCCGAAGAACAGCACCGCCGCCCCCGTCAGCAGCACGACCAGAAAGCTCAGCGGGCGCGCGCCGATGCTGGCGCCGAAACCGGAGACGAAGCCCTTGTCGGGATGGCGCATGAACACGCCGAGCGCCGTCAGGATCACGAGGTCGGCGATCAGATAGCCGCGATGCGCCCAGGTCATGGTCAGATCGTGATAGGGGAGGAACGTCACCAGGAAGCCGGTCAGCACGACGACCGGCAGCACCCCCAGCGACAGCCACGCCATGAGACGCAGGAACAGTGCGAAAAAGCCGCTGCGGAACGGCCCGGCGATGAGCTGGGTGTAGAAATAGGAATGAAGCTGGATACGCACGCGGTGCATGCGGAATAACCCCGTCCCTTCGAAACGCGTTACGCGGTCGTGGAGGTCGCGCACCTTGCGGGCCAGCATGGCGTGCTGCAACATCAGGTTGAGATGCATGAGCAACAGCACCAGGGGGCCGAAAAGGAAAAACACCTTCAGGCTGATCTCGACGCCAAGAATGGGCAGCTTAACCGCCTGATCGAGGAGCAGATCCCGGTGCGATATCGACGCGAGGCTGATGAGGAAGTAAGCGATCAGCGCGATGAAGACGAGCCAGGAATTGCGCGCCGAGGCGCTGGCTTCGTTGACATCTCGCGTCAACTCGTTGAAACCGGCTTCGATCTTGTCGATTACATTCGCCCCCGGAAATGCTTCTTGCATTTTAGGCCTCTCTATCGCCTGTGCACGTGGTTTCCCTTATAGCGGTGCCGCTGTGCAACGGAAAGAGGCATTATCGAGCATGATGTGTACGCGGCGCCGTGGCGCCACTATATGCAGAGACGCAGCGACTTCGAGCTGGGAAAGGGCGTTTTTTGGTGGGATACGGAAAACTGCCGACGCCTTTTGGCGGCGAGCGCGACGCCAGTTGCATCCGGTAATTCTACGTGATAGAATACGACATAGGTTATCTTTGTTATTGAGAGTCTATGTATTCATTTGCGTCATTTGCGTAAGTGCACAGGTGTCCCTTCTGAACTTTTTCGGGTATCACCCGATTATCAAGTTCGACTGAGTCACTTCTGACCTTCCAGGCGCACACAAAGCGCGCATAAGCCTTCTCGTTTGGATGTAGATCCTTTGGATAGGCCTTGGCGCGGCCCACATACACGACGTAGTTCTCCCCCGGCGTGAAAACACTTGTGAAGGTGGAGCCAGCCACGCAGCTCAGAAAATGGCTGACATGCCAGTCAACCCGTCCCTTGATCGCCACGCCTCCAAGCCGCGCCCGGCCTGCTTCCACGCATTGAGCAAAATGCGCAGCTGTGATCCGGCCCTGCACCTTGACAAGCTCGCGTTCCATCATTTCCGTTGTGCGCGCCTCAACGTAAGCCCGATCGCCACAAGAACCGCACACGGCTACGGCAGCCAATCCGATGAAGCTGCGTCCCCAGAATCTTAGCATCTTCAACGCCCCCTCCCCAACTGCCATCGCACCATACTTGCGGTACTGAAGCGAGTCCAGCGGCGTTGTACTGACTACGGATGAACGCGAATTGATGTTGAGACGCGAGGAAAACGCGATGTGCGTTTTACGAGTGTGCTGATAAGGTGCGGGCGAAGGTCAACGAGTTTCCGTCAAACATGCAAAAGTTCATCTCCATCCGCGGCGCGCGGGAGCACAATCTCAAGAATATCTCGCTCGACCTTCCGCGCGAGAAGCTCATCGTCATCACGGGCCTGTCCGGCTCCGGCAAGTCGAGCCTCGCCTTCGACACCATCTATGCCGAGGGGCAGCGCCGCTATGTCGAAAGCCTGTCGGCCTATGCGCGGCAGTTCCTGGAGATGATGCAAAAGCCGGATGTGGACCTCATCGAGGGCCTGTCCCCGGCCATCTCCATCGAGCAGAAAACGACGAGCCGCAACCCGCGCTCGACGGTGGCCACGGTCACCGAGATTTACGACTACATGCGCCTACTGTTCGCGCGCGTCGGCGTGCCTTATTCGCCCGCCACGGGCCTGCCGATCGAGAGCCAGACGGTCAGCCAGATGGTGGACCGCACCCTGGAGTTGCCCGAGGGCACGCGCGCCTATCTGCTTGCGCCGGTCATCCGCGGCCGCAAGGGCGAGTACAGGAAGGAACTCGCGGAATATATGAAGCGCGGCTTCCAGCGCGTGAAAATCGACGGCCAGTTCTACGAAATCGCCGATGCGCCCGCGCTGGACAAGAAGCTCAAGCACGACATCGACGTGGTGGTGGACCGCATCGTGGTGCGCGGCGATCTCGGCAACCGGCTGGCGGACAGCTTCGAAACCGCGCTGGAACTCGCCGACGGCCTCGCCATGATCGAACTGGCCGACAAGGCGCTTCCCGCTTCCGCCCGCAAGGGCGCCAACAAGTCGAAGAATGATACCCACGAGCGCATCATCTTCTCGCAGCGCTTCGCCTGCCCGGTCTCCGGCTTCACCATCGACGAGATCGAGCCGCGCCTGTTCTCGTTCAACAATCCCTATGGCGCCTGCCCCAAATGCGACGGCCTGGGCACCGAACTGCGCTTCGAGGCCGATCTGGTCGTGCCCGATCCGTCGCTAAGCTTGCGCAAGGGTGCCCTCGTCCCCTGGGCGCGCACGGGCAACACCTCGCCTTATTACACGCAGACGCTGGAGGCGCTCTGCAAACATTATAAAGTGTCGATGAACACGCCGTGGAGCGAGCTGCCCGCCCGTGTGCGCGACGCCATCCTCTACGGCACCGGCGACGAGGCGATCGCCTTCGTCTATGACGACGGCGCACGCGTCTACAGGACGACGAAACCGTTCGAGGGCGTCGTCACCAATATCGAGCGGCGCTGGAAGGAGACCGATTCCGCGTGGATCCGCGAAGAGCTGAGCCGCTATCAGTCGGACCACCCGTGCGACGCCTGCGGCGGCTTCCGGCTGAAACCTCAGGCGCTGGCGGTGAAGATCAACGGTCTGCATATCGGCCAGGTGTCGCAGATGTCGATCCGCGAGGCGGGCGACTGGTTCGAAGAACTCCCCGGCAAGCTCACCAAGAAGCAGAACGAAATCGCCGTGCGCATCCTCAAGGAAATCCGCGAGCGGCTGCGGTTCCTGAACGACGTCGGGCTGGACTACCTCGCGCTGTCGCGCAATTCCGGCACGCTGTCCGGCGGCGAGAGCCAGCGCATCCGCCTCGCCTCGCAGATCGGCTCCGGCCTGACCGGCGTACTCTACGTGCTGGACGAGCCGTCCATCGGCCTGCACCAGCGCGACAACGAGCGGCTCCTGGAAACGCTCAAGCACCTGCGCGACCTCGGCAACACGGTGATCGTCGTCGAGCACGACGAGGACGCCATTCGCCTGGCCGACTACGTGGTCGACATAGGCCCGGGTGCCGGCGTGCATGGCGGGCGCATCGTCGCCGAGGGCACCGCTGCGGAAGTCATGGCGCACCCGGATTCGCTGACCGGCAAGTACCTGTCCGGGCGCGAGAAGATCCGCTACCCGGCCCAGCGCACCCC
>JBNKDX010000222.1:0-4638 GCA_050288485.1 Rhodomicrobiaceae bacterium
GCGCAGGCTGGCGTTGGCAAGACGCTCCGTCACCAGGATAGGATTGACGATCGCCAGCCCATCGTGGAGCGCGTCCCGTTCGCCGAGCGCGGCCATCGCCTCGCAGTAGCGCAAGTGCGCGTGCACATACATCAGCGAAATCTCGCGTCCGACGAAGGCCGCCGACTCCGCCCGCCTGAAAAGCAGCTCCGGTCCGCCGCGATAGGGGAGCATGCGATCCATGAGCCGGACGCCGTCGGGGTAGAGCAGGTGTTCGCGGATGAGGCGCAGATGATGCCGCGTCTGTTCCGGCGTGAACAACCCGGCGAGGACGCCGCGCGTCATCGGCAGCAGCGCGTATTTGACGCCTGTGCGCGTCTCGGACGGGTGCAGCAGCAGTTCCGGCGTCGTGGCGTCCTGGCTGAACGTCGCATAGCCCGCCACAACGCCGTCGCGGATGAGGTGACACTGGAAGTCGTCCCGCATCTGTGACGCCAGGGCGGTGATCCCGGTGGCGTCGCCCTCGCGCCCGGCGCGGCGCAGCACTTCGGCCCAGCGCCCGAGTTGGTGATAGAGCAGCGCCACGGTCCAACTGCTCACCATATTGTCGCGCATCGACGGGTCGGCGGGCTGGAGCGCGTCGTTCCAGTCGCCCTCGCCGATGCGGATGAGTTGCGTGCCAGGGATGAAGCGATCCTGCACGGTCGCCAGCGCCGCGGCCACATGGGCGGCGACAGTGTCTTTCTGCGCGGTGGTGGTGAAATCGCGCTGGCTGCGCCACGCCACCGGCTCGTCGAGAAACGCGAAATCGCCGGTCGCCTCAATGTAGTCGCACAGCGCCTTCAGCGGCCAGACGATGATGTCGCCATGGCTCGGCGCGCCCTGAATGAAGGAATAGGGCTCCAGCATGAACCATTGCGGCCAGTCACCGGCCAGTTCGGAGCGCCCCGAGGCGTCCACGGCGGCGGGCGCGTATTGCTGCGCAAAGACGAGACGGAGGATGTCCTTCACCACCGCATCATGTTCGAGCGCCAGCAGGAATTCGATCGGCCCCTGGCAAACGTCGCGCGTACCCCAGGCGCCGCCGGAATACTGCTCCAGCCCGCGCGGCGTGGAGAGATGGATGAGCGCGTTGTGCGCCAGCCAGGACAGGAGCGTGTCATGCGCCGCCGCGTCGTGCGTGCGGTTGAGACGAACCGGGCCGGTGATGCGCTGCCAGAAGCGGCAGCTGGCCGCCAGCATGGATGCGGCGTCGAAGCCTGCCCGATATTTGGCGGCGAGGCGTCCGGCATCCTCCGCGCTTCTGAGCGAGCCGGTGACCGCAAAGGCGAATTCGCGTGTGGGAAGGGTCCGCAGCGTGACATACGGCCCGCCCCGCGTTTGCCCGTCCGCATAAAGGAGTTCGTCACCGCCGATAGCTTCGACGGCGTCCGGCGTGCAGCCCGTCAGATCGAAGGCCGCCTCCGGATAGCGCTGCGCCCACAGCTTCGCCGGATCGAAGCGCATCGTCACGCGCCGCGCGCCCGCGTCGATCTCCACGCGCCCCTGCCCCTCATATTCGCGTTCGCCGAGCACGAGATGGGCGAAAACGAGGAAGCGACAGGGCTCGCCGTCAACAATTATGCGCCACGCGAGCGCCGAATCCTCCGCCGAGGCGATCAGATGCACGGTGATGGCGCCGGCGACGGTGCGGTAAATCCACCGGCAGTCGCCAAGGCCCATCTCGAACGCGGACGGGACGGCGAGCAGCCGCCAGCCCTCGCCGCTGTCTGCCAGGATGCGCAGGCCGCTCGACCGCGTGATGTTGTAGGCGTCGCGCGAGACGGAGAAAAGCTTGTGCAGTGAGACGTTGCCGAGCGCGGCTTGCGCGCCGAAGACGCCGTGCATCCACGCCGTGGCGCAGAATGTGCCCTCGCTGGGCAGGAACGCTTCGCCGGTGCGCAGGATCGTGCCGTGGCGGCGGCGCTGCAGGCGCTCCTTGGCGGCCATCACGACATGGCGGTTATGCGGGCCGCTGGGCGCGAAGAACGAGAGCAGCTCGCCACCACTTCCGCGCTCCTCGTGGAGGCGTTCAGGCCAAACGCTGGCGATGTCCCCGCTGGCGAGGGGTTGCGCGGCGAGCGGTGCGGCATCCTGCAGAACACTGCGTACCAGGGGGGCCAGCGGCACGGCGGCTGCGGCATAGTCCTTCGACGCAACGGCGGCGGCGTCGGCCTTCAGCAGGTCGGCATCGCTCGACGCTTCGGGATGATCCGGCTCGAAGACGCCGAAAAAGGTCAGATCGGCCGCGTCTCCAGGCGCCAGCGTCAGGCTGTGCGAGCGGATGGCGATGCAGGCGGCCTCGTGTTGCAGGCGTGCGTTGGGGAGATCGGCGCCGTAGCCGAACGCGAAGCCGCCGCCGTCGCGGTGGGCAGGACCGAAAAGCTGCAGCGCGTCGGTAGCGAAACCCGCCCCCCCGTCCAGGCAGCCATGAGCGAGCCACGGATGCCGCCCGCCCTGCGCCAGATTCTGGCGGTTCATGATCACCGGGCCGAAGCCGGGATGGCTGGCGATGGTGTGATCGGTGTACTGGGAGCCGTACGCCTCGCAGTTCATCAGGAAACCGCGCTCGCCCAGGCCGATATCCTGGATGAGTACGACGTCGCAGGGCATATCCGTCCCCACTCCGCTGTCCCGCGCCAAGTCCACCACCCATAGCCAGACGAGGCGCTGCGGGTGCAGCCAGAGCGTGACGCGGTGGCGGATGGAGCCGGTCTCACCTTCCCAGACGAAACGGTCCTCGCCCGCACCGAACCGTCCCTTGGCGCCAGCCCCGGCAATCGGCGCCACACGGGCATCCACCCCGCCCAGGCGCAGCAGCATCCGGCCGATGCCGCCGTCGAGCGGCGAGCCGAGCACCTGATTGATCATGATACGGCCGCGCGGCCCCTCATGCTCGATGGCGAACAGGCTGCAGTTGGGCAGGGCGCTGATGGCCAGCCCGCTGGCATTCGTGATGCGGGAAAGACCGAGACTGGCCTCGCCGGGGAGTTCGAATGTGCGTATTGGCGGTGTCATGGCGCCTCGTCGTTGAGCGCTAAGCCGAGGAGCGATGCGCGGCGGCGCGGGCGAGTTCGCGCGCATCGGCGGCGCCGGGCGGGCGGGCCAGGCTCATCGATTCCTGGAGAGCCTTGCGGAAGGCGAGCGGCGCGCCGATCGAGGGGGTGGACACGCTATCGTCGCCGGTCCCCTGCACCTCGATCCGCCCATAGCCAAAAATGCGGCCCCAGACGCCCTGCTGGAGATTGACGGCCTCGATGGCCCACAGCTCCAGTTCGTCTGTGCGGCGCGCGAGCAGCCCGCGTTTAACGATAAGCCGCTGATTCGTCACGCCGATTTCCGTCGTCCAGATGGGGATCATCAGGCGCGCATAGAAGATGAATCCGACGCCCCCGATCGTCAGGAACGCCCACCACGCGCTGAAGGCGATCAGCGGGGCGAGCCCCAGACCCAAAAAGAGCGCGAACACCGTCCATGCCCGCGCCCGGTGAAACCAATGAAATTGCGCCATGCGGACGAGCTTTTCGCCCTCTCCCAGGCTGCGTTCGATATAGGCCATGTTCAGCCGCCCCGCACGGCAATTGCGACAGTCTCCTTTATACCATCATACGGGCCCCGGGAGAATTGACGGCGGTCACGTATCCCGGTTTACGCACCGGAAGGCAGGAGGCAGGGGCCGCCCCTCACTTCCGTTGCCCGCTCCCCTGTCCGCCGAGCCCGGCGCGGCGCAAAGCGTCGGCGAGTGCGCCGCCGCCTGCATCCGGCTTGCCGCCCTTCGCGGGTCTTGGTCCCGCCGACATGCGATTGGGGGCGGGGCTGCGCTGGCCGCCCGCCTGTCTTTCGGGCTTGGCGCCGACCTCATCATCCAGGCGCATGGTCAGCGCGATGCGCTTGCGCGGCGCGTCCACGTCCAGCACCTTCACGCGCACGATATCACCGGGCCTGGCCACCTCGCGCGGGTCCTTGACGAAATTCTTCGACATTGCCGAGGCATGGACCAAGCCGTCCTGGTGGACGCCGATATCCACGAACGCGCCGAACGCCGCGACGTTCGTCACCACGCCTTCGAGCACCATGCCGGGCTGAAGGTCGGTGATTTTCTCCACGCCCTCCATGAAGGTGGCGGTCTTGAATGCCGGACGCGGGTCGCGGCCCGGTTTTTCCAGCTCGCGCAGGATGTCGGTGACGGTGGGCAGGCCAAAGGTGTCGTCCACGAACGTCTTTGGCTGCAGGGTGCGCAGCACCGGCGCGTTGCCGATCAGCGTCTTGATGTCTACTTTCGCCGCCTGCACGATGCGCCGCACCACCGGATAGGCTTCCGGATGCACCGACGAAGCGTCGAGCGGGTCGTCGCCATTAGGGATGCGCAGGAAGCCGGCGCACTGCTCGAAAGCCTTCGGTCCCAGCCGCGCCACGTCATGCAGCGCTTTCCTCGCGCGGAACGGGCCGTTGGCGTCGCGGTGCTGCACGATGTTCTTGGCGAGTGTCTCGTTGATGCCCGACACGCGCGACAGAAGCGGCGCGGAGGCCGTGTTCACATCCACGCCGACGCCGTTCACGCAGTCTTCCACCACTGCGTCCAGCGAGCGCGACAGCTTACCCTCGGCGAGGTCGTGCTGG
>JBNKDX010000223.1:0-4632 GCA_050288485.1 Rhodomicrobiaceae bacterium
GCTGCCCAATACGGCGGTCGGCTGCTCGATCAGATTCGTCACTTCCGCCAGCAGATCGGGGTCGTCCTTCACCTGACCGCCTGCCTGCTTGGCGGCGGCGGCGATCTGGGCGGCGACTTCCGCCTGTCCGGAGAAGGGCACGGCGAGAATGATGATATCCGCCGCCTTGGCCGCCTCGGCGTTGGTGAGCCCTTGCGGCAGCGTGTCGCCTTCGGCCACGTCGATGTCATCCGCAGCCGCTTTCGCCCTGGCGGCGTCGCGCGAGCCGATGATCATCGGATACCCCGCATAAGTGAGGCGGCGCGCCAGGCCGGACCCGAGCGCCCCGGTGCCGCCGATGACGGCCAGCACGGGGACGGCACCGCTGGTCAGGCGAATAGCTCCGGAAGCGTCACGATCCGGACGCCGCCATCCTCCAGCGCCTCTTTCACCTTGCCCGCTACGGCCACCGCCATCAGTTCGTCTCCATGAACGCACAGCGTATCCACCTCCAAGTTGATCGTTTTACCACTCGATGCCACTGCCTCGCCGCGCAGCGCGATGCCAAGCGCCTGAGCACAGGCCTGCTCCGTATCCTTGATGACGCTGCCGGGCACGGCGCGCGGCACAAGCGTACCGTCCTCTGCGTAACGTCTGTCGCAGAAACCCTCGCGCGCGATCCGCAGGCCGAGCCTCTCAGCCGCCCGCACCATCCGCGAGCCTGCCAGCCCCACATAGATGATCGCGGGGTCAACCGTCCTGATCGCGCGGCCGATGGCCGTCGCGTAGCCCTCATCCTCCGCGGCCATGTTGTACAGCATGCCGTGGGCCTTCAGATGCGTGACCTTGAGACCGCCATAAGCGGCGAGCGCCTGCAGCGCGCCGGTCTGGTAGGCGATCATGTATTCGAGTTCCGCCGGGTTCATGCGGATGGCGCGCCGGCCGAAGCCCCAGAGGTCGTTGAAACCGGGATGAGCGCCGATGCTCACACCCGCCTCCCGGGCCATCATCACCAGCCTGTGCATGGTATTGGAATCGCCGCCATGAAAGCCGCAGGCGACATTCGCCGACCGGACGAGCTTCATCAATGCGGCATCGTCGCCAATATCATAGGCGCCCCAGCCCTCGGCCACGTCGGCATTCAGATTGATAATTTTACCCATAAGCCAAAAAACAGTAAGGACAATCGGTAAACGGCGGCGCGCATCCACGCGGCGCATCGGGAAGCACAGCTCTCCAGTCCGGCGTATAAATTTGTATATCGCCGATTGGTTATTCAAGTGCCAATCAACTGCGGGAAGGCAGCCGACACGCAATGTTATCGCATTAATCAGAAGACTATTCATGACCCGTATTGTCAAGAATTATCATGCACCGCCGCCGGATGGCTGCTAAAAAAACTGCTACGCGCAGTGGCTATGGTCCCGCACCCATCCTATATGAAGGCGGACCATGGCTGCCGTGAATGCGAACGGCGGCAGAGTACTCATGGTTCCAGGAAAAATATACGACGGAAATTCTGGCAATTAAACGGCGGATGGTACGAAATAGATTGCACGAAATGAGCGAAGGACAGGAACTTTCATGTAATCAGCGCCTCGTAATAACGGATATTTGATATGCCACCACGGAAGTGGCGCGGAATTACTGTTATCACCCTGGAAGCTATGAAGACGGCAATCCTCACGAACGCGCGGCTCGTCCTGGCCGATGAGATCCTGGAAGGGACGCTGGTCATGCGCGGCGGTTCCATCGCGGATATCGGCGAAGGCAGATCGCATCTGCCCGCGGCCCTCGACTGCGAGGGCGATTTCATCATTCCCGGCCTGATCGAACTGCACACCGACAACCTCGAACGCCACGTCATGCCGCGGCCGGAGGCTTTCTGGCCCCCCGACGCCGCTGTCCTCGGCCACGACCGCGAGATCGCCGCGGCGGGCATCACCACCGTCTTCAACGCCCTCTGTATCGGCGAGGTGCACAGCCGTTCGGCGCGCGTGGAGCTCCTTGGCGAGATGTGCGACGCCATCGAAACACAGATGGCCGACGGCGCGCTGAAGGTGGACCACTACTTTCACTGGCGCTGCGAGATCAGCTATGGCGGTCTTCTCGACCTCCTGGAACCGCTTCTCGATCACGAGCGCCTGCGCATGCTCTCGGTGATGGACCATACGCCCGGCCAGCGCCAGTTCCGCGATGTCGCGCGCTACGGCGAGTATTACCAGGGCAAGTTCCGCATGACGGACGAGGAGCTACAGGCGTTCATCGACGAGCGCATGACCGATCAGCGCCTGCACAGCGCCCGCAACCGCTGCGCGGTGGTGGAGATCGCGCGGGATCGCGGCCTGATCATCGCCAGCCACGACGACGCCACGGCGGAGCATGTGGACGAGGCGGTGCGCGACGGCATGGCCATCGCCGAATTCCCGACCACCGTCGAGGCCGCCGAGGCGTCGCACGGCGCGGGGATGCAGGTGCTGATGGGCGCGCCCAACATCGTGCGCGGCAGGTCGCATTCGGGCAATATCCCCGCCGCCGAACTGGGGCGGCGCGGCGTGCTCGACATTCTGTCGAGCGACTATGTGCCGGGCTCGCTGCTCCACGGCGCGGTGCTTCTTGAGACAGTCGCCGCGAACATCACACTGCCGCAGGCGGTCGCCACCGTGACGCGCAATCCCGCGCGCGCGGTGGGGCTCGACGACCGCGGCGAGATCGCCATGGGCTCGCGCGCCGACCTCGTGCGTTATCGCGGCGGAAGGAACGCGCCGGTTATCCGCGACGTCTGGCGGGGGGGAGCGAAAATTGCCTGACGCCGCGCCAGACACGGGCGCGCTCGTTCTCGTCGTCGGGCCGTCGGGCGCTGGCAAGGACACCCTGCTCGACGCAGCACGCGCCCGCTTTGCCGGTGACCCGCGCTTCCATTTCTGCCGCCGTTTCATCACGCGCAGCGGCGGCGCGGGCGAGGCGCATACCACCGTCACGGAGGACGAATTCCGGCGCCTCGCCGCGTCCGGACAATTCTTCCTGAGCTGGCAGGCGCACGGCCTGTCCTACGGCGTCGGCGCCGACGCGCTTGAAGCGCTCCGGGCGGGGCGGACGGTGATCGCGAATGTTTCCCGGCGGGTCATCGGCGAGGCGCGCCGCCTGTGGCCGCGCACCCGCGTCATCCAGGTGACGGCGCAAACCGAAGTGCTTCGAGCGCGCCTCGCCGCACGCGGGCGCGAGACGGCGGACGGCATCGGCCAACGCCTGCATCGCGCAGGGGAAATCCCGCTGCCCGACGCACCGTGGCTGAGCGAGGTGGATAATTCCGGCGATCTTGCCGATGCCGCAGCGCGTTTCAACGCGCTCATCGCCGCGGTCGCCGCCTGATCGCGTGCGCCGCCTCCTCGAATTGCCGGTTTTACCCCGCATGGCAACGCTTTGGCGCGTTCTGGTGGGGACATCGGGGTGTTAGTCTTGCTGTGAGGCAGTCGCGTAACCCACTTTCCTGGCGTCCCGCCCCATTGGCGCGTTTTTTCCGCCCTTCCGGTGGGCCGCGAGGGCATTTTCACGCCGTCTTAGCTCCCGTGCGGTGATCCGGGAACGTATCCATGCGCTGTCGGAATGTGTCGAACAAGGGCAGGATCGGCTGCATCCTCGCAACGAATCCGATTCGTCCCCGGATGTGGAGCTGTCCGCCGCTCCCCGAATCAATACGCCGCAACCCCAGAAGCTTTCTTGCGATTCAAACTCAAAATGAGGACTGCTGGTCGGCCTGGTTGTCGCTCGCGGTAATTGGGCCTGACTGCACGGCTAGCGCCGGGCGATGGTCCGCCCAAGGCGCGACCGTCTCGGCGGCGCGGTCGGAGCCGACGAAACCGGTATGGACGGGCCGGGAAGGGACGAGTGGGGCCGGGGAAACGAGAACAAGTCGGTCGTTGCGGTGACGGCCGAAAAGGATGGCGCCGGAATCGGCCAACGAAATCAGCCAGCGTACCCCACGCGCGCGCCGCCCCTTTACGAGAGGGATAGCGCTACTTCAGAAATGCGATTTCAAAATGCATCCCGTCCGGGCGTCTGCTGAAATGGCCGCCCCAGAAAAAGCCATGCTCGGCGGCAAGCGCCGCCAGCTCTCGCACGGAGCCGGCGCGGCCCGTGAGTGGAGGCCTCGCGCCGAGCGGGTTCCTTGCCGCGTTGATATCGAAGGCGCTGCCGAAGGCGTGATTGCTGAGGGTCCTCCTGCTGCCGCGGATGAAGCGCGGCACATAGGCGCCGTCGAAGGAGCGGACGCGGCGGAGCAAACCGGCTTCGTCCCAGGACTGCCAGAGCGCCCGGAGCTGTGCGGCTGCAAGGCGGTGGAAGCGCATCCCCTCGGGCGCGTCCGGGCCGAGCGCCTGCCGGAGCTGCGGGAGCGGGACCATAACGATGTTCTCGCGCTCCCAGTTCCCGAGCACACGGATATGCTCGCGGTTGCCCGGCCGCGGGGCGGCGGCATATCTGAACGCGCCGAAGACCGCCTGCCGCGCCACGGCGCCGGTCAGCGGCGGGAAATCGGGGCGGGGCGGGAAGTCAGAGCCCTTGTTGCCGGCGTCCGGCTCCTCGATCAGTTCGAAGCCCAGCAGCATCGCCTTTCTGAGCGTGCAACGCCCCGCGACGCCATCCGCCGCCAGC
>JBNKDX010000224.1:0-4622 GCA_050288485.1 Rhodomicrobiaceae bacterium
GTGCCGCCCGGGATGCGCGAGCCCGCCGTCCCGGATACCGAGGAGCCGCCCTCGCTGTCCCGGCGGCCGATGAGGCGGATGGCGCGCGCGGCGCGGCGAGTGGTGGCTTCTTGGTTGTCCAGGAGGGCCAGGAGCTTGTCCTTGTTGCGGAAGAGATCGGTCATCATCGAGCGGGCGCCGCGGAAATAGTCGGCGACCATGTCGTAAGGCGACACCGAAATGCCGCCCGCCTCGCGCGGATACCCCAACTCGGTCAGGCGCTTGCCGAACGCGGCGTTGTGCCCGGCCATGACCTCTACTTCGGCGGCGGCCTTGAACAGGTTCTCGAACGCCTGTTTCACCGACGGCTTGTTGAACGCGCGCAGGCCCGCCACCAGCCGGAAATAATGATGGCCCGGCAGACTGGGCAGATCGGCAAGCCCCTCCAGCGCGCCCGCCACGCGCGGCAGGTATTTGCGGTAATAGAAGTCCGTCGGATCGCTCAGGATCTCGTCATACTCGTCCTTGAGCATGTATTCGCGGTCGAGATACTGGTAGGGCTGATGGTCGCCGACGCCGTGTCCCGGCCATTGCAGCGGCTTATAGTCGAGCAGTTCCAGCGACGGCCCGTAGATCACGCCCGCGACCATCGCGCCGGACACCACGTCCGGCTCGAATTCGAGTACGGCCTTTTCGCCCAGCGCCTTCGTGGTCTCGTAATCGTACATGAGCTGTTTGCAGGAAATGCCGCCATATTTCGCCATCCAGAAGGTGGCGTAGAAGGCGACGGGCATCCGGTCCGGCGTGCGCAGTTCCACGAGGTCGATGAAGCGCTTCCAGCGGGCGTCGAACGCGGCCTTGGCCTCCGGCGCCTCGGGAACCAGCGACAGGGGGAGGAAGGAGGATTGCGTCTCGCTCATGCCGCCGCTCCCATCCAGTTTTTGCACAGCGCGACCGCCTCGACCGCGTTCACGCCGAACGCATCCGCGCCGGTGTAGTTCCGCACCGTGTCGTCGATCTGGCCGCCGCCGATCATGATCTTGAATTTCTCCCGCATGCCCTCCTTCTCGAAGGCCTCGATCGTCTCCTTCATGGAGTCGAAGGCCAGCGTCAGGAAGCCGGACAGCCCGACCACATCCGGCTGATAGGCGTTGATTTCCTCGATGAAGGTCTTCACCGGCACATCCACGCCGATGTCCTTCACCTCGAAGCCGTTGATGTCGAGCATGAAGCTGACGATGTTCTTGCCGATGTCGTGCAGGTCGCCGTGGACGGTGCCGATCAGCACCTTGCCGAGCTTTTTCGCCTCCTCGCCGGGCGCGGTCTTGATCAGCGGCTTGGCGATGGCGCCGATGTTCTCCAGCATCTCGCCCGCGAGCACGAGTTCGGGAAGGAAGTATTCGCCCTCCTCGAAGCGCTTGCCGACGATGTCCATGCCCGCGCGGCACAATTCCAGCACGCGCAACGGATTTGCGCCCTCCTCAAGCAGCATGCGCTTGGCGAGTTCGACGGCCTCGTCCTCCTGCATGTCGGCCAGCCATTCCACGAGCTGCTTTTCCTGATCGGTCATGTCACTCATGCGCTACTCCCTGAATATGTACGCTTCTCAATTTTGCCGCCGCGCCTTCACGCCGCGCTCTCGTCCGCGTGCCGCCGCACGCCCGATTCCACGATCGCCTCGGCAAGCGTGCGCTCGTTCTTGTGTCCCATCACATGCACGCCGCCGACGCCCTCCATGTCGCGTAGGGCGCGGATGGTCTCGACGAGTACGGTCCGTCCTTCCGCTTTTTGGTCCGCCGCCCTGCCGATGCGCTCCAGGACGCCGGCGGGGACATGGACGCCCGGCACATGCTCCGCCATCCAGCGCAACGCCTTCGCCGAACTCAGCGTCCCCACGCCGACGATGATCTTCGCGCGCAGGTGCAACTCGCGGCGGCGCACCTCGCGCATGAAGTCTTCCATCAGCCGCAGATCGAAGCAGAACTGCGTCTGGATGAACTGCGCGCCCGCCTCGATCTTCTGCTCCAGATTGACGATGCGGTCCGTGAACGGTGCGACGAACGGATTGGCGGTCGCGCCGAGGAACAGGTCGGGCGCCATGTCGAGGCTGCGGCCCGAGGCGAATTGTCCGCAGTCACGCATGCCGCGCGCGATCCGCAGGAGCGACACCGCGTCGAGATCGAAGACGCGCTTGGCCTGCGGGTGGTCGCCCTGGCTGACGTCATCGCCGGTGAGGCATAGGAAATTACGGATGCCGAGCGCCGCCGCGCCGAGGATGTCGCCCTGCACGGCGATGCGGTTGCGGTCACGGCAACCGATCTGGCACACGGCGGTATGGCCATGCGCGGTCAGCACCGCGGCCGCGGCGGCCGATGACATGTGACAGTTGCCGCCCGCACCGTCGGTGATGTTGATGGCGTCCACGAGCGGCGCGAACAGCCCCGCGCGCTCCAGGAGAAGGCGCGGATCGGGCGAGTCCGGCGGCGCGATTTCGGCGGTGACGAGGAAGCGGCCGGACTCGCAGGCCTGCTCGAAGGCGTGTTTTTCCCGCATGCGGCGCGGCGCCGGGCCGGTCTCTGGCAGAACCGCAACATTGTGCACCTTGCCCGCGATCACCTGCATCCAGGTCGAGGAGTCGCGCTGGCGCTGGTCGACCGGCTCCAGCATCTGCCCGGCGGCCGGAACGCGGCCGTTGGCGCGCTTCCGCCCCTCCGTCGCCTCCACCCAGACGCAGCGCATGGCGGGCTCGACCTCGCACATGCCGCCGGGCCGCACGCCGCCGCAGGGACCGTTGCGAACGGACTTCGGGCAGTTCATGGGGCAGGCCATGCCGGTTAGCGACAGCGCGCAATGCCCGCACATCTGACAATCGAAGAAGAGGCCCTTGGCCGCGCGTTCGAGGGGTTTGACCAAGCGCTCGACGCGCGAAGCGCCGACGAAATTGACGGGCCGGGCGAAGAGCGGCGCGATCCAGGCGCAGGCGTCATAGACGCGCTTCAAGCCGCGCGCGTGCCGGACGCTCCAATGACGCAACACCTCCATGGCAGGTTCCCACCCATAGCGTTTTCCGGCCCTTGCGGCGTTTCTCGCCACTTCACTTTCGGGCCAGTTGTTGTGATGTCAACATTAACCACAGAATGTTGACATGTCAACTACAAGTCATATAATGCATGAAATAAGGGGAGCCCGGAGGAATTGATCCATGTCTGAGTTGCGCATCCTGGCCCGCACCATGTTCGATGGCGAAACCGCGCATTCCGGCGGCCCGTATCTCATCACCGCGGAGCAGGGCGTCATCACCTCGGTGGAGACGCTGCCCGACGGCGTCACGGCCGTGGCGGACATCCGCGCCGATTTCGTCATGCCCGGGCTCGTCGAGGCGCACGCCCATATCTTTCTCGACGGTTCCCTGCTCGATAACGACGAACGCGCAGCATATCTCAGGGCCTATTTCCGTCACATGACGGCGACGGCGCGAGCCAATATAGAAAAATGCACGGCGGCGGGGGTGACGCTGGTCCGCGACGCCGGGGACCGCTACGGCGTCAACCATGCCATCCGCGACTGGCTGGAGACCAGCGCGGCGGCGCCGATAGCGCTGCGCTCGCCCGGCCTGGCGCTCAAGCGTCCGAAACGCTACGGCGCCTTCATGGGGCGCGACGTGGAGCAGGCGGAGGAAATTCCGCAGACCGTTGATGAGCTTGCCCGGACCAGCGACGACATCAAGATCCTGTTGACCGGCATCATCGATTTCAAGGCTGGCGAGGTGAAGGGCGCGCCACAGTTCGACGCTGGGGAACTGCGCGTCATCGTGACCGAAGCGCACGCCCGGGACCGCAAGACATTCGTGCATTGCAGCGGCGTCGCGGGGCTCGAAGTGGCGGTCGAGGCCGGAGTGGACTCCATCGAGCACGGCTTCTTCATGACGCGCGATATCCTCGCCCGCATGGCGGAGAAGGGCATCGCCTGGGTGCCGACTTTCTCGCCGGTGCATTTCCAGTGGCTCCTGCCGAAATTCGCGGGCTGGAACGAGAATACTGTCGAAAACCTGCGCCGCATTCTCGACAGTCACGCCGAACATGTCGCAATTGCGCATGAACTGGGCGTCGAACTCGTCGCCGGGTCCGACGCCGGAAGCCAGGGTGTCGATCACGGGACGGCGCTGATCGACGAGCTGTTCCACTTCCTCGATGCCGGGCTGCCGATGGACGCCGTGCTGGTCTCCGCGACGTCCAGGCCGCGGCGGTTGTGGGGCGCCCCCAGCGCCAATATCGCGGCGGGGAACATGCTCGATCTGATCGCGCTGGAGGGCTCGCCCTTCGACGACCGTGAGGCGCTGCGCCGGGTGCGGCATACGGTCAGAGGCGAGGCGTGGCAGGAGGGGATGCCGGTTCCCGCCTGAATTCGCCCCTATGCTGACGGGTAGCGGGGGTTGGACAAGGACAAGCGATGCCTGCAAGCATTTCGCAAACGAAACCGCGCGCCGAGGAACTTGCGGCGGCGCCCTCGCGCCCTGCGAAGCAGGTTGCGGAAAACCCGCGTCTCCCGCAGCTAGGCGATGAAGACCGCGCCTCGCCGCATGCCCTCGACCTCGATCACTACATCCCCGCTCAACTGACCTATCTGGCCAACAAGGTCTCGGC
>JBNKDX010000225.1:0-4619 GCA_050288485.1 Rhodomicrobiaceae bacterium
AACACAACCTTTAACAGGCCACGCACCGCCGGATCGTTGTTGACCACGCGCGCCACATCGCAAATGAGCTTGATGATCAGCTTCGCCTGGTGGTAGCTCGCCGCCGCTTTTCCGGCGAAGATCTTCACGCGCGGCACGAAATCGCGCGTCGGGTTGGCGCGGATCTCGTTGTAGAGCGCGATCGCCTCCAGGATATTCAGAAGCTGGCGCTTGTATTCGTGGATGCGCTTGATGTGGACGTCGAAAAGCGCCGCCGGGTCCACCTTGATCAGCAGCCGGTCGGTAATGATCTTGGCCAGCGCCTCCTTGTTCGCCCGCCGCACATTTTCATAGCGATGCTGAAAATCGGTGTCCGTGCTGAGCGCTTCGAGGCTGCGGAGCGCGTCCGTATCGTCGAGAAAGCCCGGCCCGATGCTCTCCGTCAGCAGTCTCGTCAACCCCGGATTGGCCTCGAACAGCCAGCGCCGGAAGGTGATGCCGTTGGTCTTGTTGACGATACGCTCCGGGAACAGCTCGTTGAGGTCGCGGAATACCGTCGCCTTGAGCAGATCGGTGTGGAGCTGCGACACGCCGTTTACCTTGTGCGAGCCGAGAAAGGCGAGGTTCCCCATGCGCACGCGGCGCCCGTCGTGCTCGTCGATGAGCGAGACCGACGACAAGAGCCGCTGATCGTCCCTGCCGCTCGCGCGCAAGGCGTCGAGATGCAGGCCGTTGATGAGGTAGATGATCTGCATATGCCGCGGCAGAAGGCGCTCCATGAGCGGCACCGGCCAGCTCTCCAGCGCCTCGGGCAAGAGCGTGTGATTGGTATAGGCGAAGGTGGCCTGAGTGATGGTCCATGCCGTCTCCCAGTCCACGCCGTACACATCGACCAGGAGCCGCATCAGCTCCACCACGGCGATGGCCGGATGCGTGTCATTGAGCTGGATGACCACCTTTTCGGCGAGTTTCCTGATGTCGCCGTGCTGCTTGAGATGGCGGCGGATGAGATCCTGCAGCGACGCGGAGGCGAAGAAATACTCCTGCCGCAGCCGCAATTCCTGGCCTGCGGGCGTCGAATCGCTCGGGTAGAGCACTTTGGAGATCGACTTCGCCCGCACCTGATCGGTCTGCGCGCCGACATAGTCGCCGGCGTTGAACATGTCGAGGCGCAGAGGGTCGGGCGCGCGGCTGCTCCATAGCCGCAGCGTGTTCACCGACGCGCCCCGCCATCCGGTGACGGGCGTGTCATAGGCGACGGCTTCGACGATCTCGGACGGGCGCCAGATCTGCGCCACGCCGCCGCTTTGAACCGGCTCGACGGAGCCGCCAAAGCCCACGGGATAACTGATTTCCGGCCGCGGGAATTCCCACGGATTGCCGAACTCCAGCCAGTCCTCCGGGTACTCGTGCTGCCAGCCGTCCTTGATCGCCTGCCGGAAGAGGCCGTGGTCGTAGCGAATGCCGTAACCGTGGGCGGCGATCGACAGCGTCGCCATGCTCTCCATGAAACAGGCCGCCAGACGTCCGAGACCGCCATTGCCCAGCGCAGCGTCGGGCTCGATATCGCAAAGACTTTTCAGATCGACCCCGAGGCCGTCCAGCGCGGCGCGCATGCTCTCCGTCAGGCCGAGATTGTTGAGAGCGTCCTTGAGCAGGCGCCCGATGAGAAATTCGAGCGAAAGGTAGTAGACGCGGCGCTTGTTCTCGGCGTAGTTGGCCTTGGTGGCCGCGATCCATTTCTCCACGATCCGGCCGCGTACGGCGAGCGAAGCGGCGATGAACCAGTCGCGCGGGGACGCCTCGCTGCGGTCCTTGCCGATCGTGTTCGTGAGATGCGCCAGCACGTCCTCGCGCAGGGCCAGGATGTCCTGCTCGTCGCCCGGGGCGGGACCAGGCGCTCCTGTAGACTGATCGGTCTGCGGCATGCTTGCTGTCATGTTCCTCGTCTCGCTGCGTGATGGGGGCGTGCGGCCCTCGGGCGCCTGCGATCCTCTCCGCAAGCCGCGCCAAAAACCGAATTTGTTATCGGTCATTCCCGCGCCTCCCGCCCGGCCCTGCCGCGTCTCGCGCCGTCACCGTATCCCGCATGTCCTCATCCGCCTGCTGCGCATCAATTGTGCGACCACGCATTAATACCGTCCTCTGCTCCTTTTGTCTAACCACCCCCTCGCTCAGCCCTGCGTCAGCCACCCCGACGCCGTATCGTGCAGGCCAAGCGCCTCTCGCAGCCAGGGCAGCAGCGACGCCACCCTTTCCGGCACCGTGAACGGCGCGTTGAACATGATCAGCCCGCAACCGTTGAGCAGCCGCGCATGCGTCCGCGGATTGACCAGCGCCTCCACGAACCACGTCCGCGGCAGCGCCAGCGCGCGCGCCGCTTCATGCAGCGCGGGGACGGGCGGCTGCGCTTTGATCGGATACCAGACGATGTAAACTCCCGTCGCCCAGCGCTTTTTCCACTCCTGCATCTGGCGGACGAGCGTCGCAAACTCGTCCCGCTCCTCATAGGGCGGGTCGATCAGCGCCAGCCCGCGCCGCTCTTTCGGCGGCAGGTTCGCGCGTGCGCATTCATAGCCGTCCATGTGCGCGGCGCGCGCATTCCGCCACGGCCGGAGCGCCGCCTCCAGCGCCGCGAAGGTTTCGCCGTGGAGTTCGGCGGCGACCAGCCGGTCCTGCGCCCGCAAGGCCCGCGCGATCAGGAGCGGTGAGCCGGGGTAGCGGCCCTGGCTCAAATCGCCGCGCACCGCGTCGAGATACGGCGCCAGCTCCGGGGGCGCATCGCTCAGGCCCGCCAGACGCCCGATCCCGCGTTCCCATTCGCCGGTCTTCGCCGCCTCGCCAGCGCTCAGATCATATGAC
Organism: Rhodomicrobiaceae bacterium; assembly: GCA_050288485.1. Taxonomy (GTDB): domain Bacteria; phylum Pseudomonadota; class Alphaproteobacteria; order Rhizobiales; family Rhodomicrobiaceae; genus JARRLC01. The sequence goes on from JBNKDX010000225.1 coordinate 2,842, forward strand.
CCCGCTCCGGCATGGCTGTCGAGTGCGAAGAGCGGCTTCTCCTTGCGCTGCAGATATTCCAGACACGCCAATAGTGCGATATGTTTCAGCACGTCGGCGAAATTTCCTGCATGATAGGCGTGGCGGTAGTTCATCGGTTCGAAGGAAAGCTCCGGTGCGCAGCGCTGTCCGGGCGGTACACGGCGCGACGCCCGGCCGCCGTACCCTACACCGATCCGGCATGGACGCCATGCATTTTGCGGTGAAACCTGCGCTCCTCCTTGCCGCGCGCCCGGCATTCGGCTACGCCTCACCGTCGCGTTTGGAACCCGTTGGCTGATGCACGCACCCGTTTCTCTGCAGAAGGATAATTCGCGCCTCGCAGCCATCGGGCTGACCTGCGCGGCCATTTTCCTGTTCGCCGTCCTCGACTCAACTGCAAAATACTGCACGACGGTCGCCGCCGCGCCGGTATTCCAGGTGATCTGGATGCGCTTTCTGAGCCACAGCGCATTCAGCGCCGTGCTCTTCGGTCCCCGCACCTTCCGGCGCTCGCTGCGTTCGGCCCGGCCCTGGCTGCAGGCCTTGCGCGGCATCTTTCTCCTTGGGGCGACCGCATTCAACTTCATGGCGCTGCAGTATCTCCAGCTCGATCAATCGGCGACGGTATTCTTCCTTTCGCCGTTCATCGTTGCCGTTCTGGCCGGTCCGATCCTCGGCGAATGGATCGGCTGGAAGCGGCTGCTCGCCGTGCTGGCGGGGTTTTCCGGCGTCATCATCGTGATGCGGCCGGGCTTCGGCGGCGTGCACTGGGCGATCCTCTTCTCCTTCGGCGGCATGATCAGCTATTCGCTTTACAACATCCTTACGCGCTATCTCGCGCGCTACGATCCTTCCGAGGTGACCCAGGTCTACTCCCCGCTCGCCGGGCTGGCCGCGTTTGCGCCGTTCGGCCTGAGCGCCTGGACGTGGCACCACGACGCCTGGACATGGGCCGCGATGCTCTCCACCGGCGGGTTCGGCCATTATCTCCTCATCCTCGCGCACAGGCGCGCCCCGGCACCCATCCTGGCGCCCTTCATCTACACCGCTCTGTTTTCCCAAAGCCTGCTTGGCTATCTCGTTTTCGGCGATGTGCCGAGCCCGTGGACGCTCGGCGGCGGCGCCGTGATCATCGGCTCGGGCATCTATCTCCTTCACCACGAGCGGCGAACGGCGCGTAATACATGACTTTTTTGGAAAAAGGTATTAAACCTGTTACAGATCATCAGAGGTCTGGACAGGATGAACAATCACACTCGCGCGGCGATCGCCTGGCTTGTGGTTGCCATGATCCTCGGCGCTGTCTGGTACGCGATGCCTGCAGGTTACCTGCCGTTCGACCTCGACGGATTCTTCCTTATCCTCCTTGCCGCAGCCACGATCTGGCTCGCCGGACAGGCCCTGTGGAAAGGCTGGAAGTCCGTGGCGCCGGACCCCGGCCGGTGGAGCTTCGTCGATATATGCCGCGAGGCGCACAAGCAGTTCGGTTGGCTGGTCAAACACCAGACCGCGGCGCATCTTATCGACCTCATCGAGGGACTGACCGGGGAAGCGGGCGCGGGGCGCGTAACCGTTTATGGCCGGGTCAAGGCGCGTGACGATCTCGCCGCCATCCCCAAGGAGCATTGGCAAAGCCACCGCATCGACGGCCTCGCCGCCGCCAGCACGGGCGACAACAAGAGGACGGTCTCCGAACTCGTCGAAGATCCGTCGCAGAAGAAGTACTCCGATCTGCATTTCGACCGCTGGCACGTGCT
>JBNKDX010000226.1:0-4612 GCA_050288485.1 Rhodomicrobiaceae bacterium
GCGAAGCGCTTTTCTGATTACTGACGAGCAGCAGGTCGTTGCCAGCCTCGATGGCCCGGATCGCCCGCTCCTCCAGCGAGAGACCTGTCCCGGCCGTCTCCAGATCGTCAGACACGGCGACGCCCGCGAATTTCAGTTTGCCGCGCAGCAGCTTCGTGACCGCCTTTTTCGAAAGCGAGGCAGGCAGGTCCGGCGCATCGGAGAATGCCGCTTCCGCCGCATGCCCCGTCACGATCGCGTCGGCATTGCCGGAGCCGATGAGCTGGCGGTATGGCTCCAGCGCAGCCTTGTCCCAGTTCCTGCCCGCGCCCGCGCCGGGGAAGTGGCGCAGCGCGGTCAGCACGCCCGCATCGTGATGCGCGACGGCGAAGGCCTTGCCGAAGGCCGCCACCGCTTTGGGCTGGCTGCCGAACGAACGCGGGTTGTCGCCGCCTTCCACCCGCAGATCGAGAACGGGGCCGAGATTGAGGTTGAAACCGCTTTCGGCCAGTTCCGCCGCCATGCTCTTATACAAGGTGTAGGCGTCGAGGGGATCCATGCTCTTGCCGACCTGCGCCGCCGACGGGAACTCCTTGAATCCCTTCCCGTGCGTCAGAATGCCCTCCTTATCGACGGCGATGAGCACCGGCGTTTCTTCGGCCGCATTTTTGAGCGAACCGGCCAGCGCGGCGACCTGCTCGGGCGACTTCACGTTGTGGCTCATGAACACGACGCCGCCGACCGCGCCGGATTTGATCTGCGCGGCGAGCTTCTGTGCGCCGGGATCGCCGGGGGTAAGTCCGCGAAAACCGACCACGAGCATCTGGCCGATCATGCGGCCGAGGGGGTCCTTATTTTCGGCTCTCGCCGCGGTTCCGGCCTCCGCCTGCGCGCCGGCAGCAGCGGCGGGCTTGTCGTTCTTTGCCGGCGTGCCGCCGGTCGAGGCTGTTGTGCTGGGGGCGGTGTTCCCATCGCCGCTTGCCGCGGGTGTGTAGGGCTTACGGGATTGCCCGTCAGTGGACTGGTTGGCCGGCGTAGAGGATTCGGCTTTGCGGCGTTCAGGGACCGATGGAACCGGCTTTTCGGCTTGCGCCTGCGGAGCGGCTTCCGTCCTGGCGGCGCCCTGCGTCCGGCGCTGCGTTGGCCGCTCCTCCTGCGTATCGGGCGCGGCATGGCGGACCTCCCTCCGCGCCCGCTGGGCGGGACGCTCCTGCCTGGTCTCCTGCCGCCCCGCCTCGGTCTCGGCGGCGCGTCTGCGGCGGTCCTGCTGAAGCTGCCGTTTCCGTCTGGCCTCGGCGTCTTCCTTGTCCATGGCGAAAGGCACGGTGATGCTGCCGCCGGTGGCGCCGATGGTTCTGTCGGAGAAGTCGTTCTCTCCGGGGCGTTCGAGATAGCCGCCAACGCCGTAGGTACCCTGAGCCGACGCCCCGGATACACCCGCGAAACAGGCCAGGAGCATCGCAGTAATGCCACACATCAGCGGGATTATGCTGCCAGACCGTTCGATGAGCTGGAAATTGGGACGGATGATCGCTTGTGCTCTTCCGTTGCGTGCCATTTGACTGAAACCGATTGTTGACGCACGCTGTTCAGTCAAGCGCGCGGACGCCGAGGATTTTCGTGACCACGAAACGTTAGCACTATAAACGATATTCTGCGGCCGTGCCTACAGGGATTCGACAACATGCAGCGTCGGGCGATCATATCAGTCTTACTCATTCTGGCGGCTGGGCCGGTGCAGGCGGCGACCGACACCTCGCTTCTCAAGACGCAGGAAGCGTCCGCCGCCATGCTCCGCGGCAAGTATGAACAGGCCATCGAGTCTTACGACGAGGCGCTGAAGCAGCCGGACGTTCCTGCCGCGAGACTAACGAGCATTCATAACGACCGCGGTGTGGCATATTGGCGCCTGCAACGTTACGACGACGCCCTCAAGGATTTGAATAAGGCGTTGGAAACCGGCGGAGAGTCCGCCGCGACCCTGAACAATCGCGCCAACGTTCTCCTCGACATGGGCCGCTACGACGACGCGCTGGCCGACCTCAACAAGGCCATCACGCTCGCGCCCGGCTATGGCGCCGCCTACAACAATCGCGGGAATGTGTATTTCCAGCAGGGCAATTATCAGGCCGCGCTCGCGGACTACCAGCGCGCCATCACGCTGATGCCGACGAACGCCGCGCCGTACAATGGCCGCGCAAAAGCGCTGGGAGCGCTCGGGCGCCCTTACTCCGGCCTGCGCTACATCACGCGCGCCATCGCCCTTAACGGCAAGTACACCGCGGCCTACCGCAACCGCGCGCAGATCTATCAGCATCTGGAGCGCTCCGACGACGCGCTGGCCGATTACGAGCGGCTCATCGGGCTGATGCCCAAGGACCCCGCCCTGTATATCGGGCGAGGGCGCGTGCATATCGAGAAGAAGCACTACCGGTCCGCCTTTACGGATTTCACCAAGGCGCTGGAGCTGGATCCGGAAAACGCGCAGGCCTATACGGGGCGCGGCGCGGCGCAATACGAGCGGCAGATCTACGACGCCGCCCTGCAGGACCTCAATCAGGCGATCGCGGGCAATCCCCAGTCGGCGGAAGCTTTTTACCTGCGTGCGGCGACCAATTTTCGCCTCAACGACGATGAGCATGCCAAGGCCGATCTGGCCAAGGCGATGGAACTCGCGCCGAACTACGCCGAAGCCTACAAGCTGCGCGCCGAAATGGCCGAAACCGGGGGGCGCGTCGAAGACGCCGTCGCCGACTACCGCAAGGCGCTGGAACTGGATCCCTTCCTGAAAGACGCACCCGAGGCGCTGAAGCGGCTGACCGGCGTGGACGACGTTGGAAACGCGCCCGTGCATCCCGCGGTGAAAGGCTGGGAGATCATCAGCCCGGTCAACGGCCGCTATGTGGCTACGAACCAGCACTTTCCGCATATCCGGGTGCTGCTGGAAATGCACGGTTCCGGCGAACCGGAAATCATCGACTGGTCGGAGTTGTCGGATGCGATGCAGGGGTTCGGCCTCCTGCGTTATGCGGCGGGGCAGCTTCCCGGCGCCGATAGCGGCCGCTTCGAGTACATCGCCATCATCGACCTGCGCAAGAATATCGTGCTGTCCATCGAGCCGTATCAGACCGGCAGCGCCACGAGCAAATGGGAATGGTCGAAGACGGGGGTTCAGGTGACCGACGCCGAGGGCCTGACCACCACCTATGAGCTGCGTCCGCCCAGAAGGGAAGAACCGGAGTCTCGCGACTGGTTCGACGACAATATCTGGGACGACCGCCGTGGCGGCTGGGGCGGCGGCAGAAGAAGCCGTGGATATCGCAGCCGTGGGGGCGGCGTGTTCGACTGGATCTTCCAGTAGGTGCCGCCGCGGCTGTGCGCCCGCTGCGTTTGTAACGGCGGGTGAGCGGGGCCATGCCGATCTTTGACGGAAATACGCCGTCCGTCAGCCAGCCGCAATCTTCGGACGCTACATGGCGCCCATCATCCATCGCGCATCCGCCCGGAGGACCGCCCATGACAGCTTTCCCGCCCCGCGCTCTGCGGCGCCTCGCCGCCGCCCTGCTGCTTGCCGCCACGCCAGGCGCCCGCGCTGCGGAATTGCCCGCGCTCGGCGCCGATCTCAGCCACACCTCGGTTTCCGGCCTGTCCTCCGGCGCCTACATGGCCGGGCAGTTCCAGGTCGCCTATTCGGACGTGGTGACCGGCGCCGGGATCGTCGCGGGCGGCCCCTTCGCCTGCGCGCACACGCCGGGCAGCGAGTTCAACCCCAACTGGCCGCTGGTCGTGACCTGGAATGTCTCCCGCGCGCTCAACCAGTGCATGCAGGACAGGGGCTGGTTCTGGTTTTTCAGCGCCATCCCCGGCGCGCCCGGTCTGGTGAGCCGGGCGAAGGCGCTCGCCCGGGCGGGCAGGATCGCCCCGCTCGAAGGGCTGGCCGCCGACCGCGTCTACCTGTTCTCGGGCGGCAAGGACGAAACCATCGTGCGCGGCGTGGTCGAGGCGGCGGAGGCCTTCTACCGCAAGGCGGGGGTGCCCGCCGCCAACATTGCCTTCGTGAAGAACCCGCAAGCCGCGCATGCCTTCGTCACCGAGGAGGGCGGGCCGGCCTGCGGGACGAAGGGCGCGCCGTTCATCAACGATTGCGACTACGATCAGGCGGGCGCGATCCTGACGCAGATTTACGGCCCGCTGCAGCCGCCGGGCAGCGCGGTGGAGGCGAATTATGCGCCTTTCGAGCAGACGCCTTATGCGGCGGATCTCAAGGCGGCGGGACTGGCGGCCGAGGGCGTGGCCTATGTGCCAGCGGGCTGCCGGACGCAGGGCGGCTGCGCGGTGCATGTGGTGTTTCACGGCTGCAGGCAGGGGCGGCCGGTGGCGGGCGACGCGGTGGTGAAGGGGGCGGGTTACGCGCGCTGGGCCGAGACCAACCGGATCGTTCTGCTGTTCCCCCAGGTGCAGGGCGACGGCGAGAGCGGCGCCAATCCGAAAGGCTGCTGGGACTGGTGGGGCTATACGGGGCCGGATTTCCTCACACAGCAAGCGCCGCAGATGCGGGCCGTGCGGCGGATGCTGGACCGGCTGGCGGCGCGGTAAAGCGCGAGGCCCGCGCCACTTCCTTGTTATCCCCCCA
>JBNKDX010000227.1:0-4589 GCA_050288485.1 Rhodomicrobiaceae bacterium
CAATCTCGCCGACACGGCGCTGCACCTCGCCGCCCGCGCGGGCGCGCAATACGCCGACATCCGTATCGGCCGGAACGAGCGCGAATTCATTTTCGCGCGCGAAGACAAGCTCCAGGCGCTGGACTACACCGTGGACACCGGCTTCGGCCTGCGCGTGCTCGTCAATGGAAGCTGGGGCTTCGCCGGAAGCACCACGCTGTCGAGCCAGGAACTGAGCCGCATGGTCACGCTCGCCATGGAGAACGCGGCGGCCAGCGCCACGATCCAGACGACGCCGATCACCCTGGAGGATATCCCCCCCGCGCAGGCCGACTGGGTCATGCCGATGAAGATCGATCCGTTCGCGGTACCGGCGGAGGAGAAGGCTGCGCTGCTGCTCGCGGTCAATGCCGCGGCGCTCAAGTCGGGCGCGGATTTCTGCAATGCTTATCTGACCTTCCTGCGCGAATACAAGCTGTTCGCCTCCAGCCGCGGCAGCGTCATCACCCAGACGCGCGTGCGCTGCCGGCCGGAATTCAACGCCATGGCGGTGGACAAGGAGACCGGAAAATTCGCCTGGCGCAACAGCCTCGCGGCGTCGCGCGGAGCGGGCTGGGACTATGTGCTGGGCTGCGATCTCGTCTCCGAGGCCGCGCTGGCGGGCGAGCAGGTACGCGAGAAGCTGGCCGCCAAGCCGGTCGAGCCGGGCCGGTACGACCTCGTCATCGACCCCACGAATCTCTGGCTGACCATTCATGAAAGCGTCGGCCACTCGACCGAGCTTGACCGCGCGCTTGGCTGGGAGGCGGATTTCGCGGGCACTTCGTTCGTCACGCCGGACAAGCTCGGCACGCTGCAATTCGGCAGCCCGCTCATGACCGTCATGGCCGACCGCTCGCAGGAGGGCGGCCTGTCCACCGTCGCCTATGACGACGACGGCGTGGCGGCCACCGAAGCCGAATTCCCCATTGTCGAGAAGGGCGTCTTCAAAAACTTCCAGATGGCGATCGGGCAGGCTGGCTACATCGGACAGCAGCGCTCCAACGGCTGCGCCTTTGCGGACCGGCCCACGGCGTTCCCCATCCAGCGCATGCCGAACATTTCGCTGATGCCAAACCCCGACCCCTGCTCGCTCGACGATCTCATCGGCGGCATCGACAACGGCGTCTACATCCTCGGCGAGGGAAGCTGGAGCATCGACCAGCAACGCGACAATTTCCAGTTCGGCGGCCAGCTCTTCTACGAAATCAAGGGCGGCAAACTCGGCCCGATGCTGCGCGACGTCGCCTATCAGAGCCGCACGCTCGAATTCTGGAACGCGCTCGACGGCCTGGGCGACAAATCCACCTATTTCCTCGGCGGCGCGTTCTTCTGCGGCAAGGCGCAGCCGATCCAGACCGCGCCCGTCTCGCACGGCGCCGTGCCGTCGCGCTTCCGGAACATTGCCGTCCTCAACACCGAACGCGGGGATGTCTGAGCCATGATGCTGACACCGGAAGAGATCAGGGAAATCACGGATGCGCGGCTTGGGCGTTCGCAGGCCGACGCCTGCAGCGTCTATGTGGGCGGCGGCGACAGCCTGAACCTGCGCTTCGCCCGCAACAGCGCCACCACCAATGGCGCCGAAAGCGAGGTGAGCGTCACCGTCGTCTCGCAGGTCGGGCAGCGCTCGGGTTCGGTGACCGTGCACAGCCTGGAGACGGGCGCGCTGGACGAGGCGCAGGCGCGCTCGGAGGCCATCGCCCGCGTGGCGCCGGAGGATTCCGAGCAGATGCCGCCTCTCGGCCCCCAGGATTATGGCGAGGCGGGAGCGGCCTATGACGAGGCGACGGCGGGCGTTCATGCCGCCAGCCTTGCCGCCGCGGCGAAAACCGTCATCGGCGAGGCGGAAGCCCACAATGTGGACGCCGCCGGTTTCGCCAAGGTGGAGACCGGCTTCCACGCCATGGCGACAAGCGCCGGACTGTTCGTCTGTGACCGCGAAACATCGGCCCGCCTCTCGGCCACGGCCCGCAACAAGGCCGGGACATGGTCCGGCTGGGCTGGCGCGTCGGAGTTCCGGTTTGACCGCCTCGACGCCGGCTCGCTCGCCCGCCGCGCGATTGGCAAGGCGGCCCAGAAAAAGGCGCCGGTGGATCTCGATCCCGGCAAATACACCGTCATCCTTGAGGCGGCCGCGGTCAGCGAGCTGCTGCAGTGGCTCCCATGGTGCCTGGATGCCAGGGAGGCGGACGAGGGTCGCAGCTTCATGAGCCGAAAAGGCGGCGGCAACCGGCTCGGCGAAAAGCTGTTCGGCGACGCGGTGACCATCACTTCGGACCCGCATGACGCGGTGGCGCCCTCGGCGATCTACGGCGGGGAGGGCCTGCCGCTGCGGCCGACGGTCTGGGTGGAAAACGGCGCCGTGAGGAATCTGAGCTGTTCGCGCTACTGGGCGCAAGAGACGGAGCGCGAGCCGCTGCCGGGGCCGGCCTCGCTCAAGATGCGCGGCGGCGGCGCCTCCATCGACGACATGATCCGTGCGACCAAGCGCGGCATCCTCGTGACGCGGGTGTGGTACACGAACATCGTCGATCCGCAGACGCTGCTGCTTACCGGCCTCACGCGCGACGGCAATTTCCTCATCGAGAACGGCGAAATCGCCGCTCCCGCCCGCAACATGCGCTTCAACGAGAGCCTGGTCGCGATGCTGAACAACATCGTCGCCGCCGGTCCGGGCCAGCGCGCCCATGGCGGGGATATCAGCGACCGGGCTATTTCGGCGCCGCCGCTGATGGTGGCCGGCTTCAGATTTTCATCGAGGTCGAGCGGGATCTGAAAGGCGACACGCCGCCTCACGCCCGCCATCCTGCCGTCATCGTTCAATCCGCACACTGTGGCGGAGGCGCCACGGCGCGCCACCCACGCACTATTTCCGGAGTCGTATTTTCCTTGTTCTGACGAAACTGCCATGTCACACAAGGCGGGTTGCGTGATTATCAAGGGGGCGACGGCGATGCGTTTGGGAGTTCTTCTGGCTTCGTGTGCGATTCTGGCGGGGTGTTCGACAATTACCCAGGGGACCACGCAGGCCGTGGCGGTGACGACGCCGGGGGCGGAAGGCGCAAGTTGCGACCTGTTCTCTCCCGCCTTCGGTACGCAGACGATCGTGACCCCGGCGACGGTGACGCTTGAGAAGAGCCAGCACGACGTGCAGGTGAGGTGCAAGAAGCGCTGCTTCAATGACGGCGCCGGCGTCATCCCCTCGACCTTCGAGGAGATGGCCGCGGGGAACATCATTTTCGGCGGTGTCGTCGGTCTGGCCGTGGACGCCAGCAGCGGCGCTATGAACAAATATGCCCCGAATGTGCAGGTTACGATGACGCGCAAGCCGGGATGCAGGGGCTGAGGGCTGACGCCGCTGCCGCGAAGGCGGCGGCGCGTTCCTGCTACCGCGAGAATTTCGCCATCACCTCTTCCGGGATCGGGCGCGATTTGATGCGTTCCGGGTCGTTCGGGTGTTTGCCCACCCATACGCGCGTCTCCCACGCCTCGATCGCCAGCTTGCCATCCTTCAGAAGCCGGTGCTCGACGTCGAAGCTCGACTTGCGGAATTCGCTTACGCGCGTCTCTACCGTGACGTCGTCGCCATATTTCGACGGGATCATGAATTTCGCCCGCGTATCGACCATGGGGAAACCAACGACATCGTAATGCTTCTGCATCTCGATCTTGGTCATGCCGAGCGCCGCCTCGAACAGATGCCCTGTGCAGGCGTCGAAATATGCGAAGTAGCGGGGATAGAATACGATCCCCGCCGGATCGCAGTCGCCCCACTCGATCCGGATGATACGGCTGTTCACCAACATGATGTATTGAGGTTCCTCTATTCTTTGCGGCCGGATTCTTTTTGTTGGCGTCATCACCGCGGCGGCATGCGCAAGGCGCCGTCGAGCCGGATCACCTCGCCATTGAGCGCCACATTCGCGATGCACGCCATCACCAGTGCGGCATATTCGGACGGCTTGCCGAGACGCTTCGGGAACGGCACCGACTGCCCCAGGCTGATCCGCACGTCTTCCGGCAGTTCCTTCATCATCGGCGTTTCGAACAGGCCGGGCGCGATTGCGAGCACGCGGATGCCGAACTGCGCCAGCTCGCGCGCGGCGGGCAGCGTCAGCGAGGCGATGCCGCCTTTCGACGCGGAATAGGCGGCCTGGCCGACCTGCCCTTCGAACGCCGCCACCGACGCCGTGGAAATGACGACGCCGCGCTCGCCGTCGTCCAGGGGATCGAGCGCCGCCATGTCCGCCACGGCGAGCCGCATTATGTTGAACGTGCCGATGAGGTTCACGCGGATGGTGCGCTCGAAATCGGCGAGCGGCTGCGGGCCGTCGCGGCCCAGGATGCGCTTCGCCCTGCCGATGCCCGCACAATTGACGAGAATACGCGCCGGTCCATTCGCCTCGCGCGCCGTGGCGATGGCCGTGGCTCCAGCGTCCGCATCCGCGACGTCGCAGGGCACGCCAAGACACCCAAGTTCGGCGGCGCGCGCGCGGGCCTGCCCGATGCCGGTGCCGCGCGCCAGCAGCGGATCGGCCGCGACATCGATTGCCGGAACGCGCGGCACG
>JBNKDX010000228.1:0-4568 GCA_050288485.1 Rhodomicrobiaceae bacterium
GGCCTTCACCGGCAGGGGCTATCCGCGCAATGCGCTGCTCCAACCTGAACCGACGCAGGAAACGCTGGCCCGCGCTCAACAGGTTCTCGCCGAGAAAAGTCCGGCTTTCACGGCGGCGCCCCGTTGAAGCAGGACGTGCGGATCGTTGTATTGCAGTGGCCAACAAACACTCCGGCGTTGTTGCGGCAACAAGGCTTCATTCGCCCCCGGTACCCAGCCAAAGAATATCTGCCCGTCAAATGGCGGCGCCTCGCTTAACCTTGCTGGCGCGATTAACCGCATCCGTGAAAAAAATGTCGTACTCTTGTGCTAGTCGTCCCTGGCATGGTCGACCAGACACAGAATCAGCAGGGCCCCTTCATCCAGGCGAGGGATGTCGTGTTGCCTGATTTGCCTCCTGACGCAGGAGCCTTCGTAGCGCGCGCGCTACGCCGCCTGATGCTGCGGCGAGGACTTATCGCGCTGGCGGGCGCTGTCATCCTTGCTTTCGCAGTCTTTTACCAATTATCGCCCGCCGCCGCCATACTGGGATTTTCCGTAATTGCAGTCGGCGCCGCTCTGCTGCCGCGTGAAAATATCTTTCGCCAGACAAGCCTGCTCCCGCGCGCCGACGAGCGCCGCGATGCAGCCGCCGTCATCGACGCCATGCTGAACGGACTGCCCGCGCCCGTCATTCTCATGAACGCGCGCGGCAAACTTCTGCGCTTCAACGAACTGGCCAGGAGCTTCTTTCCCGCGCTGGCCGAGCACGAGCATATTTCCCGCTTCATCCGCGATCCGGGCGTGCTCGAAGCCGTGAGCAACGCCTCCGCGGCGAGGCAGACGCAGCATGTCGTGCTCTACGAAGTGCGCGTGCCCATCGAGCGGCACATGGAGGTCACCATCGCCTGGACGGGCCCCACGGCAGGCCGCGCCCATGACGATCAACTCGCCATTCTGCTCTATCTGCGCGATCTCACCGAACAGGAGCGCCTGAACGCGCTGCGTACCGATTTCATCGCCAATGCCAGTCACGAATTGCGCACACCCCTGGCCTCGGTAATCGGCTTCATCGAGACGCTGCAGGGCGCGGCGCGCGACGACGCGGCGGCGCGCGAGCGTTTTCTCGATATCATGGCCCGGCAGGCGCAGCGCATGGCGCGGCTGATCGACGATCTTCTCTCGCTGAGCCGTATCGAGATGCGGCTGCATCTGCGCCCGCGCGATCCCGTCGATCTCAATGGCGTGGCCGGCCAAGTGGCGGGGGCGCTCGAACCGGTCGCTGAAAAAGCGGACATTACGCTGCACTATACGCCCTGCGGCGGTGACACCGTGGCGCCGGGCGACCGGGAGGAACTCGTCCAGGTGTTTTCGAATCTCGTGGAAAACGCCATCAAGTACGGCCGGAGCGGCGGCAATGTCTGGCTTGCCGTCGAGGCGCATCCCGACGGGCGTTTCGCGGTGTCGTGCCGTGACGACGGACAGGGTATCGCGGAGGAGCATCTGCCGCGTCTGACCGAGCGTTTTTACCGGGCCAACGATGCTGCCGGCGAGAAGTCGGGGACCGGACTTGGCCTGGCCATCGTCAAGAATGCCGTGGCGCGCCATCGCGGCGAATTGCGGATCGTGTCCGAACCCGGCAAGGGCTCGACCTTTACCGTCCTCCTCGCCGCTGCGGAATAAGATAAGTCATCGTCCGGCTTGCGCGGCTGCGATGACCGCTTGTCCAAGGGCGATCCCGCCGTCATTGGCCGGGATGTCGCTCGGGATGAGGAGATGCAGCCCGGCACGCGCCAGCGCGGCATCAACCGTCTCCAGCAGAAGACGGTTCTGGAAGACGCCGCCCGTCAGCGCCACGGTATGCAGGCCCTCCGCCTTCGCCAGCCGGATTGTCAGCCTCGTGATCGCCGCGGCAAGCCCCTTGTGGAAACGCGCGGCGATGAGCGCTGGCGCCACACCTCCGGCGAGATCGTTCAGCACTGCCCACCACAGCGGCGCGTAGCCCAGCAGCGGGACCAGGCCCTCCTCGACGACGAAGGGATAGGGGAAGGCATCCGCGTCGTCCATCGCCTCGCTCGCCAGCGCCTCCAACTCGATGGCCGCCTGCCCCTCATAGCTCACCCTGTCGCGGCACACACCCACCGCCGCCGCCACGGCGTCGAACAGACGCCCGGCCGAAGACGCCAGCGGTGCATTGAGCTGGCGTACCATCATGGTGTCGAGGACGCCGAGCGGCTTGCCGCCGAGATACCGGACGATGGGCACATTCGCGAAGTCCGTTGTCAGCGCGTCCCAGCCGATGGCGCGAGAAAGGTGCGCGTAAGCATTGCGCCAGGGCTCGCGCGCGGCGGCATCGCCGCCAAGCATGGGCACGGGCGCGAAATGGGCGAGCCGGCGGTATCCGCGATAATCGGCACTGAGAAACTCGCCGCCCCAGATCGTCCCATCATCGCCCAGCCCCATGCCGTCGAGCACTAGGCCGAGCACCGGCCCGGCGTCGAGCGGCCACCTGTGCTCGGCCATCGCGGCGGCCACATGCGCATGATGATGCTGCACGCGCAGAAGCGGCAGCCCTTCCGCTTCGGCCAGCGCTTCACCCCAGACCGTCGAAGGGTAATCCGGATGCAGATCGACCGCGACCGTAGCAGGCGCGAACTGGAACAGGTCGCGGTAGAGCGCCAGCGCCTTGCGGTAGTCGGCATGGGTCGCGCTGTCATCGAGATCGCCGATATGCTGGGAAATGATCGCTTCACCGTTGCGCAGGAGGCAGAAGGTACTTTTGAGTGCGCCGCCCATGGCCAGAACGGGCGCAGCGGTCTTGAAGCCCCGCGGCAGTCTCAGCGAGGCGGGCGCAAACCCGCGCGCCCGGCGGAGCATGCGGGGCGCCCCGGCCGCAACGCGCAGCACCGAGTCATCCAAGCGGTTGACGATGTCGCGGTCATGCATCAGCCAGGCATCCACGATACTGCCGAGGCGTTCGCGCGCGTCGTCATTGGCGATGCATTGCGGTTCCTCGCTGCGGTTGCCGGACGTGAGGACGATGGGGCGACCCACCGCGCGCATCAGCAGATGGTGGAGCGGCGTGTAAGGCACCATGAAGCCGAGGCTGGTCTGGCCGGGCGCGAGTTCGGGGGCGAGGGCAGGGCCGTCCGACAGCCGGTCGAGCACGACGATGGGCGCGGCGCGGTTCCTCAGCAGCGCTTCTTCCCGGGGCGAGACGCGGGCGTAGCGGCGGACCATCGCGGCGTCGAGGGCCATGAGCGCCAGCGGCTTGCCATAGCGGTGTTTGCGCTGACGGAGGCGCTTGACGGTCGCCGCGTTGGCCGCATCGCAAGCCAGATGGAAGCCGCCGATCCCCTTGATGGCGACGATGGCGCCTGAGCTGATGAGCTGCGCGGCGCGCGCGATGGCTTCCACATCGCCCGGCGCCGGAGGAGGGGAGTTTTCCTCCACCCAGAGGCGCGGCCCGCATTCGGGGCATGCATTGGGCTGGGCGTGAAACCGCCGGTTCGCCGGATTGTGATATTCCGCTTCGCAGGCGGGGCACATCGGGAACGCCGCCATCGAGGTCTGCGCCCGGTCATAGGGCAGGGCGCGAATGATCGACAGGCGTGGCCCACAATGCGCGCAGTTGGTGAAAGCGTAGCCGTGCCGGCGGTCGGCGACGTCCAGCATTTCGGCGAGGCAGTCCGGGCAGGTGGCGGCATCGGGGACGAAGCCCGTGCTCACGGCGGAGTTGTTGCTTTCGACAATGCTGAAATGGGCGGGAGCCGGACCGGGCAGAGGCGAATGTTCGATGGCGTCGATACGCGCCAGCGGCGGCGCCTCGCGCGGCAAACGGTCCAGGAATTCGCGGATGGCCCGGGGCGGCCCGAAGGCACGGATGAGGACGCCTTCGCCGTCATTCCACGCCTCGCCGGTCAGGCCGCAGCTCCGCGCCAGCAGCCAGACTGCAGGCCGGAAGCCCACTCCCTGCACCAGTCCGCGCACGCGGATAGCCACGCCTTCCACGGGCGGGGGGAGGATGTCTCCAGGATCTGTCACGCGCGAGGTCATTATGGTTCTTTTTTCCTCTAATGCACCGTGCACACCATGCACGGATCGAACGAGCGGACGATATGCTGCACCGCCACCGGATCGGTCTCGCCCTCGCGCACCGGCGCGCCCAGGAGCGCCTGCTCCAGCGCACCCGGCTGACCGCTCCTGTCGCGGGGCGAGAAGTTCCAGGTCGTCGGCGCGATGATCTGATAATTCAAGATTCGGCCATTGCGCACGCGCAGCCAGTGCCCAAGCGAGCCGCGAGCCGCTTCGATCAATCCCGCCCCCTGTGCGTCATCCGGCAGCGCGCCTTGTACATGGAACGGCTCCCGGCACGCAAGCGCCCTCACCCAGCCCTCCATGGCGATGACCGTGCGCGCGATTTCCACCATCCGCGCCGTCACACGGGCGAGCACGCCGCCGCCGCCGGCGACATCCTGAAGCTCGCTCGAGACCGCAAGGTCCCGGTGCTGCTGCCTTCCGACCACGTCGTCGCGCCCCAGGGCGCCGTCGAAGGGCCCTTCGAGGTCGTCGCGGCCGATGCCGTGCCC
>JBNKDX010000229.1:0-4551 GCA_050288485.1 Rhodomicrobiaceae bacterium
GTGCCATCGGTCCCCTCCGAATCAATTTATTTAATTGAATCAGAGAGATGGGAGTTGCGCAACGGACTCATATGCCCAAAGCTGTCGTCACGGGCCCTGACGCTCGTCTGAATTCCGCCCCGGGACAGCGCCGCTTCCGTGCCGCCTGGGGCCCGCCCTATCCCAGCCCGCCGACGCTCAGATATTTCACGTTCATGTACTCGTCGAGGCCGTATTTCGACCCCTCGCGGCCAACGCCGCTCTCCTTCACGCCGCCGAACGGCGCGACTTCCGTGGTGATGATCCCCGAATTGATCCCGACCATGCCGTATTGCAGTGCGCCTGCAACGCGGAAAGTCCGGGCCAGATCGCGCGTATAGAAATACGCGGCGAGGCCATATTCGGTATCGTTGGCCATGCGGACCGCTTCATCCTCCGTCTCGAACGGTATCAGCAGCGACACCGGGCCAAAGGTTTCCTCGCGCGCCACGGCCATGTCCTGCGAACCGCCGGTGATCAGCGTCGGCTCATAGAAGGTGCCGCCGAGAGCGTGCCGCTTGCCGCCCGCCGCTACGACGCCCCCCTTGGCCGCCGCATCGGCGACGTGACGCTCGACCTTGGCCACCGCCGCTTCGTTGATCAGCGGTCCCTGCACATTCGCCGGATCGAAACCGGAGCCGACGCCCAGCGCCTTGACCCTGGCCGCCATCTTCGCTGCGAAAGCGTCATAGATGCTGCGCCGGACGTAGAAACGGTTGGCGCACACGCAGGTCTGGCCCGAATTGCGGTATTTCGCGGCCACCGCGCCTTCGGCCGCCGCGTCGAGGTCGGCATCGTCGAACACGATGAACGGTGCATTGCCGCCAAGCTCCATCGAGAAGCGTTTCATGCTCCGCGCGGCGGCCTCGGCCAGCAGCTTGCCGACCCGCGTCGAGCCGGTGAACGTGATCTTCCGCACCGTCGCGTTGCCGGTCATCTCCGCGCCGATGGCGGGCGCATCGCCTGTGACGATGTTGATCGCGCCCGCTGGCAAGCCAGCGCGTTCGCCGAGCACGCCCCAGGCCAGCCCGCAATAGGGTGTCAGTTCCGCCGGTTTGGCGACGACGGTGCAGCCCGCCGCGAGCGCCGCGCCCATCTTGCGGGCGAGCATCGCGAAAGGGAAGTTCCAGGGCGTGATCGCCGCGACGACGCCGACAGGCTCGCGCATGACGAGAAGCTGGCGGTCCGCCCAGGGCGAGGGGATGATGTCTCCATAGGCGCGACGCGCTTCCTCGGCGAACCACTGGATATAGGCCGCGCCGAGGTTGACCTCGGCCCTGGCCTCGGCGAGCGGTTTGCCCTGCTCCAGCGTCAGGAGTTCCGCCAGCGCCTCGCCATTTTCGCGGATAAGGGCAGCCAGCGCGTGCAGGAGCCCGGCCCGGTCCGCCGCCGTGCGCGCCGCCCAGGCCGGGAACGCCGCTGCAGCCGCCTCGATGGCGCGCCGCGTTTCGCCTCCGCCGCAAAGCGGGATGGCGCCGATGACCTCGCCCGCCGCCGGGTTGGTCACATTCATCGTGGCGCCGCTATCGGCCCCCACCCACTGCCCGCCGATGAGGTTCGCTTCGCGCCGGAACGCCAGCGCACGGCTCAAATCCTGCATGTTCTTCGTCCCAACGGTTATGTGCGTTCAAAACGTACACTTATATAAGCCGCCCCGGTATACAAAGCCAAAGCGTTACCGCTTCACAACCGCGGCTGCCTCTTCGTTTTCACTCCTGTCATCCGCGGCGTCCTGCGCGAAAATCTCGGCGAGTTCTTCAGACTGCTTCAGCGCTCTCAGCCGCAATTTTTCGACATCCGAGCGGTATGTGTAGTCGTCGTAGAGTCGGCGTTCGTCTCTTTCCTTGAAGGTGTCGACGATCCATTTCGCCCGCCCTCCCGGCGTGCCCAGCCCCCGCAGCAACTCCATCGTCATATCGAGAGAGGAAAGAAAGGTTTCGCGTTCGATATTCTTGATTCCGAGATCCATCAACCGGTGCACATGCTGGCGGTTGCGGGCGCGGGCGTAGATGGGGACATGCGGAAAATGCCTGCGCACGATTTCCGCCGTGCGTATCGACGCTTCGACGTCGTCGACGGCGAGCACGAAAGCGCGGGCATCCTTCAACTTCGCGGCTTCGAGGATGCCGAGACGGCGGGCGTCGCCGTAATAGATCTTGTTGCCATAGTGATTGATGAAATTCACGTGTTCGACGCTGATGTCCAGCGCGGTAAACGGAACGCCCGTGGCGCGCAGAACGCGGGCCACGATCTGGCCGACGCGGCCGAAGCCAGCGATAACCACGTGACCATCCTTTTTCGGCAGGGTGTCGTATTGCGGCTCGGGCTTGCGGCTGAATTTGCCGCTCAAATCGTCGAAGGCGAGAAGGAGCGGCGTGGCGGCCATGGAAAGCGTTACCGCCACCGCGACGAGATCGGCGATGTGCCGCTCCACGACATTGCCCGCTGCTGCTGCGGCAAGAATGACGAACGCGAACTCGCCGCCTTGCGAGACGACGATGGCGAGGCGCCGCGCGGGGCGCCCACCGATCCCCTGCCAGCGCCCGACGGCATAGAGCACCGCCGCCTTTACCGCCACGATGCCCCCGACTACCGCGAGGACGGTTTCCGGCTGCGTGAGCAGGAGATGGATGTTCAGCGACATGCCGACCGTCATGAAGAACAGTCCCAGGAGCAGCCCTTCGAACGGCGCGATGTCCGATTCGATCTGATGCCGGAATTCGGAGTCGGCCAGCAGAATGCCTGCCAGAAACGCGCCGAGCGACGCAGACATGCCGATCCGGTCCATGAGGAAGACTACGGTGACGATGGTCAGCAGCGCGCTGGCGGTCATTGCCTCGCGGACGCCCGTGGACGCGATGAGGCGGTAAAGAGGGGTCAGGATGAAACGTCCGGCCACGACGATGGCGGCGATCGCAGCGGCGCTTTGAAACAAACCGGCAATGGTCACGCCGGCGCCGCCCTTCATGGTGAAGAACGGCACCATGGCGATCATGGGAATGGCGGCGATGTCCTGAAACAGCAGGATGGAAAACGACAGGCGTCCGTGACGTGCGGTCAACTCGCCTTTCTCCTCCAGCGTTTGCAGGGCGAAAGCGGTGGAGGACAGAGACAGCGCGAGTCCGAGCAACAGCGCAGGACCGACGCCGAGCCCCCAATACCACGCAAGCATCGCGAAGATGAGCGCCGATGCGGTGACCTGCGCGCCGCCCGCACCGAATATCGCGGCGCGCATCGACCACAGGCGGAGGGGCCGCAGCTCCAGACCGACGAGGAATAGGAACATGGCTACGCCGAGTTCCGCCATGTGGCCCAGTTCCGCCGGTTCGCCGAGCAGGGAGCGAAGACCCGTTTCGCTGATCATGACGCCCGCGAGCAGATAGCCGAGGATCGAGCCGATACCGCTGCGCCTCCCGAGCGGCGCCGCCACCGCAGCGAAGGCGAGGAACACGAGAAGTTGCAACAGTAGGCCGTCCATGGCTTGCTCGTTCAGAAAAATCGTTTGCTGGCGGCGGGAAAGACCGGTGGCATGCTATGCATATCTGGGACCGGAGGCCATCCGGGAAAAGCGGGGGAGCCAAAAAAAGGCGAATTCCGGTGCGGCCGTTTCGTTCGGCGTCGGTTGTGCGCGGCTTTGCGCAACACGCCCGGCTGCGGCTCCGTCCGAACGGCGCCAAGGCCGTCAGCGGCGGTTGCGCGGCGCTACCACCTGTCATCCGTCCCCAGCTGCAATGACGGCGTCAACCGCGGATCCGCATCCACCGCGCGCACTCCTCTTCGCCGATGGCCATGAAAGCCCGGCGCACAGCATCCTCGCTGACGATCTACTTCATACCCAGCAGTTCCGGGAGAATACCGTCATTACGCTGAGCAGTGATGCGGGCGCATGGGTGATGGTCAGCGGGATTTGGTATGAGCGAAGCGATGTTCTAAAGGCGTTCACGCACCGGCATCCGCCCATGTCCAAAGCTTTTGATTTACAAGGAAATTTAATGGTGCGCACGACAGGGATTGAACCTGTGACCCCCGCCATGTCAAGGCCGAACCGATACGTAACAGGGGCAAAGGTCCGGGCAGTCACGCTGCGGCAGGCGCCCGGATGAGTCCGGCCAGGCGCTCTATGGCAGGTGCATCCGGCGCCCCAAGCCGGTCGCCGAGGCGATCCCAGAAGCTGATGGCCTGCTTGGCGCAGGTTTTCATGAGCCCGAGGAAGGCGTCGCGGGCGTCGCGGCCGGCATCCGAGCGGGCGCCGGCGGAGATCTTCCGGCGCGCCGCCTGACAGCGGATATCGTTTTCCGAGGCGTTGGCATGCAGCGGGATTTCCGGGCGCCGCAGCACGGCGAGCAGATCGTTTTTCTGGGCGCGGAGCCGTGCCGGCCGCCGGTCGAGGGCAGCGAATCCCGTTTCCGTGGAGAAGATGGCGTCGAAGCGGCGCGCGAGCCGGGCTGCGTGGTGCGGAGCCGGGGCCAGACGGTAGGCCTTGAGCGCTTTGTAGAGGCGCCGGATGCGGCGGCGGATGCGCTCCTTGGCTTG
>JBNKDX010000230.1:0-4533 GCA_050288485.1 Rhodomicrobiaceae bacterium
CACACACGCACGCCTGTGGGGACGGGGATCATTGTCCTTGCCTCCCGCCTGCCCCTTCGTTGTTGGCGGCTGGCCGGTCCAGGAGATCGATGATGCGCTTGAGGATATCGGTGTCGATGGCTGCTCCAACCCGCACGAACCGGCCATTACCAAGCTCAATCTCGATGCGATCATCACGGGTAGGACGCTCTGTACCCATCTGCACTGGCGCCATGTTCGAACTGATCGCCGGGGAGTTTTCCTGCGCTGCTGTTTCCGTACACGCTGGTGGCAGAGCCAGCGTGACTGGGACGAAAGCCGAAGCAGGTGAGCATGCCCGCGCCTCTCTGGCCAACCGCCGCCAGCGGAACAGAAGGCTCGGCTTGATCCCATGCCGCCGCGCCACCGCCGAGATGTTCGCATCAGGCCGCTCGGCCTCCGCGACGATCGACTCCTTCTCCGCCTTGCTCCAACGCCGCCGCGTCTCGGCAACGATCGAATACCGTCGTGGAAATCTGTCTCCGGACATAGGCACAGACATAGCTCCTGTTGGGTTCAGTCAACGCCAACAAGAACTGTATCCGCCCGCGCCCGCAAGGCGTCCCTCACCGTAGGAATACGATCGTAGATCTTGCCTTCTCTGCGCCGGGGATCGGGAATGCCGCCGAGCAGGGCGAGAAACGCGCTGAAGGAATTCATGGCAACCTCCGGGTGATTCGGTTGCCGGATATAGAGTCACATGCATGCCGCGGCTGAGAATCGTCAGCTTGGTTTATGCACGCTGGAAACGCGCCGCCTGTGGCGCCAAGGACCCACCCTGGGGGGCGGCGTTCAAGAATAGAGCGTTGAACAGCCCTGGTGTCTGAAGACAATTTGAATTACTGGAATCAGTTGTGATTCACTGGCACCGATCCGATTCGTAGGAGGGGCGCTGATCGAACCGTTGATCCCGCCAGCGAAGCGCGGAGGCGGCAAACGAACAGTCATTATGCGCGCAGCCGCGGCGTCATCTCGGATCTCCATTCGAGTTGAAACGCCGGGACCACATCCCCGGCTCCCGAATAGCATACCTGCGAAGCCGCGCCCCCGCCCCTCCCCACGGCGAAGGCGCTCAGGCCAACCGCGCGTTCGATGCGCAGATCGCGTGGCGCGAAACCCGCCTCAGTCGAGGCGCGCCGTGCCGGCCTTGCCGTCGCTGCGGCTCCACCTGACGGTGTTGCCCCTGACGCGCAGCCGGTAGCAGAGCGCCCGCCCTTCCGACCACGACCTCCACTTCTGGCAGAGCCGCGAATTTTGCACCCACCAGCGGCCGCGGTCCCGGTTGACGCTCTCACCGGCGAGCATCGCAAGCTGAATGCTGCTTGAACCGGCCATCGTGCCGTTCGGCCTGTAGCGAATCGCGATTTCCTCTCCGATCGGGGTCTGGATGTAAACCGTGCGGCCTGCCACGGCGCCGCGCAATTCCTGCCCGCTCAAAACAGCATGCTCGCTTGCAGCAAACGCCTGCCCGGCACACAACAGCACGGCCACCGTGCTCAACACAGTCTTTCGCATCTTCACCTTTTCAAGATATTGCACTGCAGCAGCAACGTCTGCGTGCCGATATTGGCGAAAATCAGGCGTCGCGTGTGGCACATTCCGCTAGCATGATTAACTCGCGGAAATTACAGCCGGAAATGGCGGCGGCCGCTGGGGATTAACGCACCCGCGCCAGGAGCGCCTTCGCCTTGTCCAGATGCGGCTTGTCCAGCATGCGGCCGTTCAGGCTGATGACGCCCGCGTCAGGCTCCGCGGCGAACGCGGCGACGATGGCCCGCGCCTCGGCGATCCGTTCGAGGCTCGGCGTGAAGGCGGCGTTTATGGGCGCGATCTGCGCCGGATGAATGGCGATCTTGCCGGTGAAGCCGTCGCGCGCAGCGTCAGCCGATTCGCGCGCCAACCCGGCATCGTCGCGGAAATCGGCCCATACGCCGTCGATGGCCTGCACGCCCGCCGCCTTGGCGGTGATGAGGCAGAGCGAGCGGGCATACGCGAAAGCGGGTGTGAACCGGCCGTCAGCGTCGCGCGCTGCGGCTGCCCCCAGCGCCGTGCCGAGATCCTCCGCGCCCCAGACCAGCCCGGCAAGCCTTGGATGACAGCCGACGAAACTCGGCATCTGCAGCAAAGCCCGCGGTGTCTCGGTGGCGATGGCGATGATTCGCGCCTGCGCGGCGTCCGGCCCGCCGAGGCGGTCGATATCATCGGCGAGCCGTGCGACATCGGCGCCGGAATTCGCCTTGGGCAGCATGACGCCATCCGGACGGAAGGGCAGCACGGCGGCGAGGTCTTCGCGCGTCAGGCCCGTGTCCAGATCGTTGACGCGGACATAGAGCTGCGGCCGCCCGTCGCGCGCGGCGTTCTGCTTCAGAAAAGTCACCGCCATGTGGCGCGCCTCCGGCTTGGCGGCGGGCGCAACCGAGTCTTCGAGGTCGAGAATGAGCAGATCGGCGTCGCCGCCGATGGCCTTGGCCAGCTTGCGTTCGTCGATGGCTGGCACGAAGAGCAGCGAACGTGGCTGCGGTGTCTGCGCGGGCAGGCTGGTCATCGCAATACCCCGTACTTAAAGTGATTTACAAAATGCTTACCCCGCCGGGCGCCGCATCATGAACACCTGCCGCTTGCAGACCGCGACCAGCGCGTCGTTCTGATTGAACGCCTCGTGCACGAATTCCACTATGCCCGCATCGGGCCGGGAGCGGCTCTCGCGCTTGCCCATGACGGTGGTGCGGACGTGCACCGTGTCGCCGTGATAGAGCGGATGCGGGAAGCGCACCTCCGTCATGCCGAGATTGGCGATCGTCGTCCCCAGCGTGGTGTCGTTCACGGAAATGCCGATCATCAGGCCGAGCGTGAACAAACTGTTCATCAATGGCTGGCCGAATTCCGTCGTTTCGCAGAAGTGGCGGTCGATGTGCAGCGGCTGCGGATTGTGCGTCATACAGGAGAAGAGCGTGTTGTCCATCTCCGTCACGGTACGGCGGATGGGGTGATCGAACACCCTCTCCACCTCGAATTCCTCGAAGTACAGGCCCTTCACGCGCGTCTCCCGTCAGTAGCGGAACTGCTCGGCCAGAATTCTGTCGCCCAATTCGTGCCCCGGGTCAAACAGAAGGCGCAGGCCGATGCCGCGCTCCTCGGCGATATCCACGCGGGCGACGTTGCGGAACTCCGTATGGTCGGCAACGGCGCTCACCGGGCGCTTGCCGGGTTCCAGCACCTCGATCGTGACTTTCGCCGCACTTGGCAACAGCGCGCCGCGCCAGCGCCGCGGACGGAAGGCGCTGATCGGCGTGAGGGCCAGAAGCGACGCTGTGATGGGCAGGATAGGCCCGTGAACGGAGAGATTATACGCGGTGCTGCCCGCCGGCGTGGCGACGAGGATACCGTCGCAAATCAGCTCTTCCAGACGCACCTCGCCGTCCACCGCGACGCGCAGCCGCGCCGCCTGGCTGGTCTGGCGGAAGAGGTAGACGTCGTTGATGGCCAGCGCCTTGCCCACCGCGCCGTCCTGCAGGTAGGCTTTCATCCGCAAGGGGTGGATCATGTTGGCTTTCGCCTTGGAGAGCCTCCGCAGGAGGCCTTCCTCCTCATAATCGTTCATCAGGAAGCCGACCGAGCCGCGATTCATCCCGTAGATGGGGATGTGCGCATTCATGAAACGGTGCAGCGTCTGCAGCATCTGACCGTCGCCGCCGAGTGCTACGACAACATCCGCATCCTCGGGCGGGACGTCGCCATAGAGGGCGGCAAGGCGTTCCCTGGCTTCCTCCGCTTCCGGCGTGGCGGCGGCGACAAAGCATACGTGTTTCACTATATTTTCGGGTTCAAGAGCCATGGAGTTTCCGGATGAGCGGCGAGAACACGGATTGCAGTCTACCCGACCACGGGGCGGGAACAGAATGCAAAAGCACGAATACGTCATGTGAAGGGCGCGCCGTGCTGATTTACACCACTTTCCCCACTCAGGGCGAGGCGGAAACGGCCGGGCGCTTCCTGGTGGAGAACAGGCTGGCCGCCTGCGTGAACATCTTTCCCGGCATGACCGCCATTTTTTTCTGGGAAGGAAAGACGGAGCAGGCCGCGGAGACCGCGATGCTCGTCAAGACGGCGGAGGCGCGCGCGGATGAGGCGCTCGCGGCCATCAAGCGCCTGCATCCCTATGACGTGCCCGCGCGCCTCGTGCTACCGGTCACGGGCGGCGGCGAGGATTTCATCGACTGGATCGTGGCTGAAACCGCTCCGGCCCGCGGCGGGCCATAATCCGGAAGCTTGTGCCATGGCGTCACGCGGCTGTTGCCCGGTAACCCATTGGTATTGCATAAGGGAAGCGGGGCATCGTTGCGTATGAGGGGGTATGGCGGGCGAGGACGGTTTGCCGCGTCTTTTCGTGTGGTTGGGGGCAGCGGCCGTCTGGGCGGCCGCGGGAGCAGCCTCGGCACAGGCGCCGCAGCAGCACAAGGACGTGGCCGGAGAGGCTGCCGCGGCCATTCCCGGCGCCGCCGGGCAGCCGGTGCA
>JBNKDX010000231.1:0-4522 GCA_050288485.1 Rhodomicrobiaceae bacterium
TGTGCGTGATGTCCACAGTCGAAGCGTTGAAGTCGATGCTTCGGGCGCGAAGGCCTGCAATTGTCGTGAAGCTGCCTGAGCCGGTCGGGTCGGCTTTCAGCAGGAGGTCTTTGCCGCGTTGGGCCGCCATGGGTTATCTCCAAAATGCCGCCTGGGAAAATCAGGGCCGTTATTGTTCCGCCGGTTCCGTCACCGCGCGGAAGCGGACGATGCCATGAAGGGTCTTGCCGTCCTCGTCGCGTCTGAGGTCGGAATATTGATGGTCGAAGGCGATGAGGCGGTGGCCGTCCAGGACCAGCTCGGCGCCGTCGAGCGCTGCACGCGCTGCATCGGCAATCTCGCAGACCTCGCGTTTCCCGTCGTAGCGTGACCAGACGTGCAGCAGGAGGATATGCTCGGCGCCCGGCTCGGTGCCGGTGCTCCAGTCGCGCACCTGCGTCTGGTCGATCACGATATAGGGGAAGGCCGCGCCCTGCGGAACCGAGTCGTGAATGCGATCTGCCCCAAGAAGGGTGGTGAGCGGCGCATCCGCGGAAAGGGTGGCGTAAACGGATTTCTGCAGGCCCCAGGCTGCGCTGGTCATGGGCACGGTTCCTTAAATCAGCCGCGCACGGCTCGTTTCAGCCAATCGCCGAGGCGGCGTTCGATAGCCGGACTGGCGGCGTCGAGTGCGGGTTCGAGCCACGGTGTGGCGGGCCTCGCCAGGCCGCCGTGTTCCAGGCGCCAACCGTAGTCGAGCGGAGTGGACAGGGTGAAGCTGAGGCCATCGCCGCCGCGTGTCACGGTCAGCGGCCGCGCCAGAGCGCCGGTGCGGCTGTCTGGCGGCTGACCATCCGTGAGGCTGGCCACCGCGGTGTTACGCAACCCGGCGGCGGCGTCTTCGAGAATCGCGCCCAGGCCGTCCGCGTCCGCTACGCCGGAAAGGCTCGCGCGCAAGCCCGGCATGCCGCCGAGCCGGACGCTGATCTTCATATCCCGCGCCTCTGGCATTGGCAGCGCGAGTAACGGCGGCGCCCGTCGGTGTCGAGCACCGATAGAATTTCGAAAACCTGCGCGCCGTTCCGGAAACGCATGGCGGGGACCAGATCGTCCCGATAGCGGACAGTGATCGTGGCGTTCACCTCGCCCGCAATGCCGCCCGCCTCGACGCGCTCGGCGCCGGTCCGCATTTCGATGGCGCCCCAGATTTCGGCCACCGTTTCCCAGGTAACCGCCGCACCGCCGCCGTCGTCGGATGCGCGCTGCTCGCGTTCGAGCACCAGCCGGTGGCTTATCCTGCCAATCGGCACACGGAGAGGTCCGCTCATAGGCGAGCCTCCCGATACGGAGCGACAAGGCTGGCGACCGTCAGCGGCACGAGTTCCGCATCATCGCCGAAGGTGACCGGCTCGCGCGCCTCGTACCAGTGCGCGACCAGCAGCAGGATTGCCTGGCGGAGCGGAGCGGGCACGTCGTCGGCTGACGCCCCATAACCCGCGGTGAACGCGATCTCGATGCCGTTCAACTCCCGTCCCGGCGCGGGCCAGACCTGCGCCTCCGCACGCGCGAGCCGCGGACGCCGCGAGACCGCGTCGGCGAAAAACAGGCCGGGATCGAGCGTCACCCAGCTTCCGGTCGGGCTATAAAGACGAACGGCGTCGATGCCGATAAGCGGCGCCAGTGGCAACTCGACGAATGGCTTATCCGGCCAGCGGTCGAGATAGAGCGACCAGTTCTGGCTGAGGAGGGCAAATCCCAGCGAATGCTCGACATGAAGGCGGGCGGCAAGGATGAGGCTGGAAACCAGCGTGTCCTCGGTATCCGAATCGATGCGGCAATGGGCTTTGGCCTCTTCGAGCGATACCGGCTCGGTCGCGGGGCCTGCGGTGAGGATAAGCGGCATGAGGCAACCTCGTGCTCGTGAAGAGGAAAGCGTGTATCGCAAGGACGGACTTGACGGAAAAGCTCTGCGCGCGGGCGATCCGCATGGAAAGGGGGGCTTCCTTGCGCCTATGGGAGCGCGACCGAATACGGTCTCGCGGAAGCCCGCGCGCAGTTGCGGCCACGGCAGGGAGGGGCGCCGGGACCGCGCTCCCGGACGCCTTAGTGGGTGAGACGCCCGGAGAGCAGTGCTTGAATTCATCGAAACCTCAAAACGGCCGCGGTGGATACGTCGTAGCTCTACGTATTACCGCTTCGCTAAGTGCGGAATGCCACTCAGGTTCACGGCCCCGCCGGGCCTGCGTGGCAATGCCGCAGTCACAAAAACGCCATTTTCCAAGGTTTTCCGCGGCCGCTTCCCCCGATTGCGATGGCATGCGCCGAATTGTTGCATGCGTGTAACAGCTTGCGCATTTCTTTAGCGCCAGCCCGGCCGGGGGAATTCGCCACTGCTTTTCCACAAACCCGCACGCCAATTGCGCGGCGGATCACGCCACTCCGAACTTCAACAGCTTTATGGCGTTGAAGTCCTGCACGCCGCCGCCGACGCGCTTCGTGGTGTAGAAGAGCACGTAGGGCTTGGCGCTGAACGGGTCGCGCAGGATGCGGATGCCGATACGGTCCACGACCAGATAGCCGCGCGCGAAGTCGCCGAATGCGATGGCGAAGCTGTCCGCGGCAATGTCCGGCATGTCCTCGGTTTCGGCAATGGGGAACGTCATCAGCGTGGCGCCCTGCCCTACCTGCTCGCCCGGCCGCCAGATGTAATTGCCGTCAGCGTCCTTGATCTTGCGGATTTCGGCTTGCGTGGATCGGTTCATCACCCAGTGCGCGTTGGCGCGATAGGCCGACTTCAGGGTGTAGACGAAGTCGATGAGGGTGTCGGCCGGGTCTGTGAGAGGCAGGCCGCCGCTCTCGCCGGTCGTCAAATAGCCGATCTTGCCCCATTGCCATGACGTCTCGTCGATAGTGTCGTAACTGAGGAAGCCTTTCGGCATGGACACGCCGTCACCGGAGACGAAGGCGGCGTTCTCCTGTTCGGCGAAGGCGAGACGGACTTCCTCGGCCACCCATTCGTCGATGTTGACGGCGGCGTCGTCGAGCAGCGTCTGCGTCGCCGCCGGCATGGCGTAGAGTTCCATGGTCGGAAACTGCAGTTCGGCCAGCGTGGGGGTGTTCGTCTGCGCCCGGCTTCCCGTTTCGGCAGCCCACCCGGTGGCCGCGCCGCTGATCGCGAACGGCTTCTTATAGGTGCTGGCCGACACCTGACGAACCGCCGAAATCGCGCGGATCGGCGAAGCTTCGGTAAGCGCGCGCATGACGCCCGCCTCGACTTCCTGCGGCGCCAGATAGCCGCCATCAGCGCCGCTGCCAGCCGATAGCGCCTTTTCCTCCAGCATGCGGAGATTACCGGTTTCGCCCCGACGCACATAGGCCTCGAAAGCGGCTTTGTGCTCGGTCCCGGCTGCAGTGCGCGGAGTTATGCCGCCACGCTGCGGACGGGCGGCCTTCAGCACCAGATCGTCGACCGTCCGCTTGGTTTCGTCGAGCGCGCGGTTAATGCGGTCGAGCTTGTCTTCGGTGACGGCGTCGGCGGCCATGTGCGCCTCAATCTGCGCCAGCCGGTCGTCATTCGTCTCCTTGAAGGCCTCGAAGGTACGCAGAAAATCGTCATATGCGCCCCCGATATCGGAAACCGCTGGCCGCACGGCCTTGTTCTCCCAGGTGCCGGGAGCGGAAGGTTCGGTCATGTCATCCTCATGAGGTTTTGAGAAAAGGCGCCCTCGCCCGGCCGCGCGCTACGCCGCTCCTGGGACCGGCGGCGGGGGGCGGAATACGGACTCCGCGGGGCGACCATTGGGGAAGGAGGGATGGCCGCCGGGCGAGGCCGGGCGAGGGGAAATGCTGCCGTCGCGTCTGACTTGATTGCCGTCACGCGCGCTCCGGGCAGCATGGGGAACGTGACGATGGAAATCTCCCACAGATCGATGTCGTAGAGGCGGCGCTGGCCGGTCCGGGCGTCGCGCACGGCGCGCCGGGCACGGAAGCCGATGGACAGGCCGTCGAGCGCCCGCCCGCGGATCAGCGCCAGGATTTCGCGGGCGCGGGGCGCGTCGGCTATGAGGTGACCGCGCACGAACAGTCCGCGCGCATCCTCGCGGATCTCGTCCCAGGCGCCAATCGGCTGGGCCGGATCGTGCTGGAACAGCATGCGGATGCCGCTGGCGCCTCGTTGGCTGAGAGCGGTACGGAAGGCGCCGGGGACGACGATGTCGCGTCCCTGGTCCTCGATGCCGAACAGGCTGGCGTAACCTTCGATGCGATTGCCAGCGCGGGCGAGTGCGGGCGCGCTCGATGATGTGGAGGTCAAACTGTCGCTCCAAGGAAAAGCAGCCGCTCGCGCCGAAACCCGGCGGCTATGGATATGCGGGACGCGTTGCCTGCCCTACTCGCCTGCCCCGAGCGGCGGCAGGCCGACCATGGCCCGTTTTTCGTCCGTGGTGATGAAGTCCGCGCGCTGCACGCGCTCCCACAGGGCGTTGCGCTCGGCGCTGAGCGCCTCGATGTGGTCGAGGGCCGGGCGCAGTTCCAGGCGCTCGCC
>JBNKDX010000232.1:0-4486 GCA_050288485.1 Rhodomicrobiaceae bacterium
TGACGAACATATCCAGCAGGTTGAATTCCGCCGTCGTAAGCTCGACCGCCTTGCCGCCGGCATCCGTCAGCTCGCGCGCCACCACGTCGAGCACCAGCCCGGCGAACGCGTAGCGCTCGTGCCCGCCGCCCCCCGACGGCGGCGCCGCCTGCACCGGCGGCTGATAGCGCCGCAGCACCGCGCGCACGCGCGCCAGCACCTCGCGCAGATTGAACGGCTTGGCGATGTAGTCGTCGGCGCCCAGCTCCAGCCCCACCACGCGGTCGATCTCGTCGGCCTTGGCGGAAATCATGATGATCGGAACATCGCGGCTGGCCCGGAGTTCGCGCGCGAGCGCCAGCCCGTCCTCGCCGCCGAGATTGAGGTCGAGCGTGATCAGATCGACCGGCGTCGTCTCCAGAATGCGGCGCGTTTCCGCGCTGTCCCTGGCCGTGGCCGCCGCGTAGCCTTCCTTCGTGAACAGGTTGCTCAGGAGCGAACAGATCTGCTCCTCGTCATCGACGATGAGAATGCGAAGAGGGGCATGCGCGGTCATGATATATATGCCATTTTTCGGGTCGCCGGGCCTCCGGGTTCTTACATATTGTCACACATTGTCACAGGGGTGGCAAAGCCCGGTTTCGCCGGTCCTGGATGCTTGCCCAAGCCTCCGCAAACCCCGGCAATGGTGGACACAATGCATACAAGTCTAGCCTCCCCCGCCGTCAAAGCGAAATTCCCGATCTGGGTGAACAGAGAGCCCCGCGGCCCGGCCAGCCTGGACGAGGAAATGGCTGCGGGCGCGATACGCCGGTTCGCGGCCAAGGAGCACGTCTTCATGCCCGGTGACCGGCGCGCGCATTTCTACCGGGTGGAGAGCGGGGTTGTGTGCCTCTATAAGGTGGCGCCCAACGGTCAGCGGCAGATCACGCGCTTCTGCCTGCCCGGCGATCTTTTCGGGCTGGGTGCGGAGGGCGAGCACACGCTTGGCGCCCAGACCCTGCAGGCTTCCCGGCTCCGCTGCGCACCGGCGGTGGAACTCTCGCGCAAGGCCGAATCATCTCCGAGTCTCGCCGCGGAGCTTTATAGGGCGCTGTCGGACGAACTGGCCCGGCTCCAGGACCATCTGCTCATCGTCGGCCAGCGCAGCGCGCTCGAACGTGTCGCCAATTTCCTTGTCGGCCTGTCGCGGCGTAATGCCCGCCACGGCGCCGATCCGGCGGTACTGAGCCTCCCCATGACGCGCGAGGACATTGGTGATTTCCTCGGCCTGACGCTGGAGACCGTCAGCCGCACGCTCACCAAACTGCGCGTCGCCGGACTGGCCGACTTCCGCCAGGGGTCGCAGGTCCTGCTCCTGGATATCGAAAAGCTCGAAGAACTTGCCGACGTGAAGTGAGATGCTCGTGACACAGGCTGACACGGCAGGGGGCGGCGGCGGTCTGCCGGTACGGGGGATGCCGAACCCCGCCGCAGGCTCGAAAAGCCATTGGCTCGCGCTCGGCGTGTTCTATGAGCCCGCGCCCCTCTGGAACGTCTTTGCCGAACTGGCGGGCGCCGGGTTCGGCGTGGAGCGCTTCTGCGTCGTGCGCCTGTCCTCCGCCGGGCGCTGGGCGGCGGGGTGGCCGGACACTGTAGCTGCGGTCTCGGACACCGGCGAACGCGCCCGTTCGCTGCATCGGGAATATGAGCGCCTCTTTTCAGATGTGCGGGAAATGACGGGCCTTCACCATGACGGGACTTATGCGCTGAGCGCGGGCGCGCTGCTGGATGCTTTCCTGAAGGGAACGCCGCACGAAGCGGACGGCGGATTGCACTGTCCGGCGTGGATGACGCGGGCGCAGTGCGAACAGTTGAAGGCGCATCTCGGGCGAGGCGCCGCCGCGCTGGTCGTGCGCTCGGAAAGCGCCGCCGAGCAGGACGCGAGCAGCCGCGCCCTTCTGCGCCAGGTTCGGCATATCGTGTGGACCTACGATTTCTCGCAATCCTTTGCGGCGCACCCGGCACCGGACGGCGAATAATATCCGCGCGGACATCGTCCAGCGCCCCCCGACCGCCCCGTTCAGGCATGAACGGACGGCGCGTGTCTCCATTTTTCCCTTGCCCCGCTTGAGCCGCCCGCTCATGACATATCGCCATTGCCGCAAGCATTCCCAAAATTGCGGGCAGGTTGGGACGCGAACAGCGACGCTTCAGTCTTCGCCGGGGAGCCCGATGGCCGATATTCTCTCAGTGATCTGGACGATCGTGAGCTTCATCCTTGGCCTTGCCTGGGCCATCGTGTGGTTCATTCTCCGCGATCTGTTATCGACGCTCCTGTGGATCGGGATCGCAGTGTGGCTCGCATTCGTGCTGCGCCACCGCAGCTTCGCGGACGGCTCGATGGCGGTCCTGCGCTATGCGCGTCACGGCGCCGTTCTGGGCTGGCGGTGGCTGCGCGGTAAACCGGGAGGCTTCGCGCCGCCCGCGCCTGTCACGGTCACCAAGGTCGTGAAGGAGCACCGCTCCCGCATACCCTTCGGCTATGTCTCGGCGTCCGAACAACTGAACGTGCTTCTCATCGCGCTCGTGATCATTATGGCCAATGTCTGAGGCGTGCCCCGTACTGGCGCCGTCTGGCGGCGACGCCACCGGTCCAAACTCCCTCACATCAAGTTGAAGCGCATTCTGTTGCGAATGCAAGTAAGTTGCAATCCGATTGACTGGGGGCGGCTCGCACAGGAACCGCCCTCGGCATGGAGTCCAGAAGGGGAGTTGTAATGAAGCGCATATCACTCGGTCTCGTTTTCGCATGCATCGTCGGCACGGCCGCTGTCCAGGCCGCAGGCGATCCGATCAAGGATCGCCAGGAAGTGATGAAGGGCAACGGCGGCGCCATGAAAGCGGTCGGCGCCATGCTGAAGGGCGAGAAGCCCTACGATGCCAAGGCTGCGGCGGACGCGATGAAATCCATTGGCGACTCAATCGACACGTTCCTGACGCTGTTCCCGAAGGGTTCCGAGACCGGCGGCGACACGACCGCAAAGGCGGACATCTGGACGAACAAGGCCGATTTCAACGCTCTCGGCGAGGCTCTGAAGGAAGCTGCGGGCAAGGCCGAGAAGGCCGCCGCCGGAGGCATGGACAGCTTCAAGGTCGCCATCGGCGGCGTGGGCAAGGCCTGCAAAGGCTGCCACGAGAAATACCGCGTCAAGAAGGAGAAATAGGGTCCAGCCCGATGCGCCACGCCCCCCTCTTTGCCCTGGTCTTCGGTCTCTTCGGCAGCATTTCGATTGCCGTGCAGGCCGCGGACCAGCCGGACGCGGAGAACGGGCGGTACATATTCTACGCCGGCGGCTGCGCTTCCTGCCATGCAGCCCCGGCGAAGCAGAAATGCGACGATCCGAGCTACGGCGACCCGCTGAAGCTCACCGGCGGCCGCTGCCTGAAGACAACCTTTGGCACGTTCTATGTGCCCAATATCACACCCGATAAGGCAGCGGGCATCGGTGGATGGAGCGGCGAAGACTTCATCAACGCCATGACCAAAGGCGTTTCACCCGCCGGTAAGCATTACTATCCGGCCTTCCCCTACACGTCCTATCAGCGCATGACGCGCAAGGATCTTCTCGACCTGAAGGCTTTTCTCGACACCGTGCCGCCCGTGCCCTCGAAAGCGCCGGAGACCAGCCTTTCGTTCCCTTACCACATGCGTTTCGGCATGCGTTTCTGGAAGTGGCTCTACCTCGACGGCAAGCCTTTCACGCCTGATCCGTCGAAAACCGCGCAGGTGAATCGCGGCGCCTACCTCGTCGAAGGCCCCGGCCACTGCGGGCAATGTCACATGCCGCGATCCTGGACTGGCGCTATGGACCTGTCCATGAGGCTGGCCGGCGGTCCCAACCCTGACGGCAAGGGCGTCATTCCGAACATCACGCCGCACAAGACTGGGATCGGCTCTTGGAGCGAGAAAGACATTGCCTACGCGCTTGAGACGGGCTTCACGCCTGACGGCGATGTCATGGGCGGGGCGATGGCCGCGGTGCAGGAGAATATGGCCAAGCTCACAAACGAAGACAGCGAGGCTATCTCGGCCTATCTGAAGTCGATCCCGCCTGTGGATAACACACCGTCGAACAAATAGCCTCAAGTGGCGAAGAATGCGTCCGCTTTAATGACCGGGGCTTGAGGAATTCGTTCGGGATGTGGCTGTCTGGACACGGCATGTGAGTAAAACATTATTAAATAACAAGAACTTGAGATTGTCTATAATTGCGCGGAATAGAATCTGCGATTGAATGATCTATTACAGTTTGAGGTAGTCGCGTAACCCTCTTTACCTGGCGTCTGCCCCATTGGCGCGTTTTTTTTCAGCCCTTCCGGCGGGCCGCGAGGCTATTTTTACCTGTTCAGATCAGAAGAAGAGGGCAAGCCTATTCGCTGATTTGGCGTGCACTAATGCTGACACCATCGGCGATCCGGTCGTTCGGGTGCACGATGACCACGTCCCCTTCTTTCAGTCCGCTTC
>JBNKDX010000233.1:0-4482 GCA_050288485.1 Rhodomicrobiaceae bacterium
GGGGCGGATGCGATTCAGGGCGCGTTTGACGGCCCATGTGAAATCGAGCGGCCAGCGGAAGGTGGTCAGACCGGGGGCGAAGTGGCGTTTGGCGGCGTCGCAGCCGGTGTCGGTGGTGGAGCTGACGACGACGCGGAAATCGGGATTGTGCTCGTAGATCTCGCGAACCTGCTCCGCCGTTTCAGCCGTCGTCAGGGCATAGCCCGCGCCGATGAGCACCGGCTTCAGCGTGTCGCGGAAGAACAGGTCGTCGTCGATGAGCAGGACGCTCTGCGCCTCCTCCTCGTGAAGGGTGGAATACGCCGCCTGCAGGTAGTAGGTGACGTCGATGAGTTCGACCGGCTCGCCCTTGATCTCCGCAGAACCGACGATGTCCTCTGCAAGGCTCGGAAGCTGGATGTCGAGCTTTTCTTCGACGATGTCGATGATCTCGTCGACAAGCAGGCCGATGGTGCGATTGTTCGCGGTAATGACCAGCACGGGATGCCCCCTCTGCCCGATCTCCTGCATCGGCGACGTCGGCAGGAGCGGCATCAGGCGGCCCTGATGCAGCATCACATAGCGGTTGTCGGACTGGGCGATGCGGGCGGGCTCGACCATCTCGATGCGCGACAGGAGCGAGAGCGGCAGGACCTTGGGCAGGCCTTCGCCGGCGCGGAAAATGACGAGGCGCGTGCTTTCCACGGGGCCGTGAACCTCCTTGGCGGCTTCGCGCTTCTCCGACGTCTTCTCGATACCGAGCTTTGTACCGATACCGCTCGGATCGAGGATCAGCACCACCGAGCCGTCGCCGAGAATCGTCTGACCGGCGAAGACCTTGAGATGGGCAAGCGACGGATTGAGCGGCTTGACGACGATCTCCTGCACGTCGAGCACTTCGTCGACGCGGATGCCGAAAGAATCCGTGCCGACGCGGAGGATGACGACGAGCTGCTCGTTTTCCTCATGTTCGTTCTGAATGCCCAGAATGGTGCTGAGATCGAGCACGGGCACCACTTCATCGCGCAGCTTCAGCACCAGCGCATCCTGCACCTTCTCGATGACATGGCGCGAGTCCTTGCCGAGCCCGACGGCCTCCACCACCGCGTGTTGCGGCAGCGCGAAGCGCTGGTTGGCGACGCGGACGATGAGCGCCGGAGCAATGGCCAGCGTGAGCGGGATTTTCAGCGAAACGCGGGTGCTCTTGCCGGGCACTGTCGAGAGCGACACCGAGCCGCCGATCGACTCGATGTTCGAGCGTACCACGTCCATGCCAACCCCGCGTCCCGAGACGCTCGTCACTTTGGCGGCAGTGGAGAACCCGGGCGCGAAGGTGAATTGACAGATTTCCTCGGTGGTCAGCTGACCGAGCTGCGCCTCCGTCGTCAGGCCCTGGGCAAGCGCCTTCTGCTTGATCCTTTCGAGATTGAGGCCGCGGCCGTCGTCGAAAATGTCGAGCGTGATCTGCCCCGCCTCGTGCGACGCCGAGACCCTGATTTCGCCGAATTCGGGCTTGCCCGCAGCGACGCGTTCCTCCGGCGTTTCGATGCCGTGGTCGGCGCAGTTGCGGATGATGTGGGTCATCGGATCGCGCAGCACTTCGATGAGCTGCCGGTCGAGTTCGGTGTCGGCGCCCTCGGTTACGAGGTCGATCTTCTTGTTGAGTTCGGTGCACAGTTCCCGGACGAGACGCGGCAGGCTGGAGAACAGGCGGCCGACCGGCTGCATGCGGGCGCGCATCACCGCGTCCTGCAGGTCGGTGGTGAGGCTGGACAGCCTCTGCAGCGGCGGCTTGATCGCGTCGTTCTCGCGGTTGCGCGTAAGTTCGAGAAGCTGGTTGCGCGTCAGCACCAGTTCGGAAACGAGCTGCATGATGCGCTCGATCGTATCCACGGCGACGCGGATGGTCTCAGTGCTTCGGGCGGCGCCGCCCCCCTGGGGCTTGCCGGACGCCTCCGCGGCGCCCGGACGCGCGCGCGGCGGCTTTTTGCCTCCCCCGCCGGGCGGGGACGCCGCAGCCGGGGTGCGAGCCTCTTCCTCTTCGGCTTCCGCCGCCGCTTCCGCGGCTGCCTCCGCTTCGGCTTCCGCTTCTGCAGCCGCCTCCGCAGCCTCTCTCTCCGCGGCTTCCTCTTTGCGGGCGGCCTTTTCTTTCCTCGATCCCCTGCCCTTCTTCGGGGCCGCCTGTTTGGGCTCCTCCTTCGGCGCGGCCGCGGGCGCCGCTTCTTCCGCCACGGCCTCGGGCGCTCCGCCGATGACGCATTCCTCGGCGTTGGCTTCAAGCGCGTTGATCAGTTCGGAGTCGTCGCCTTCGGGTTCCTCGCCCAGCCTGCGGATGTCGACCACGATCGCCTTGATGCGGTCGATCGCCTCCAGGATGAGCGAAACCATTTCCTCGGTGGGCGGCGCGCCGTCGCGCAGCTTGCCGATCAGCGTCTCCGCCGCATGCCCGACGTGCTGGAGGCGGTGCAGCCCGAGGAAGCTCGACGTGCCCTTGATCGTGTGTACGAGACGGAAGATGCTGGCGACCAGAGAAGCGTCGCGCGGATCGCGCTCGAACTGGACGAGCTGGTTTTCGACGCCTTCCAGGTGTTCCGTCGTCTCGGTCAGGAATTCGCTAACGAGCTCGTCCATGTGGTTCCCTCAGTCCTGCGCGCCGGTGCTTTTGTTTGATTTTGCTGAAAGGATGCGGTCCGCCATATGCTGCGGGCGCTCCAAGGGCGGGGCGTAGCCGTGATTGACGAGATCGGCGGTCCGGTCGAGGACGGTGCGAAGCTGCGCCGACAGCTCCGCGCAGGTGTCGGAAATCTCGTCCGCGTCGATCGTCCCGTCGGGGCGCCGGTGGTCGGCAATGACGGCGATGCTTTGCAGGATGATCTTGTCGAGAAGCTCGACCATCGACTCAAAGTCGCGCCGGAACTCTTCGTCCAGACTGTCGTAGATTTCGAGCGTTTCCTTGGCGGCGGGCAGAGGCGACCTCTCGAAATAGCCCCGGTAGCTGACCGGCTTCCAGCCCAGCAGCTCGTCCACCATCTCCGGCAGAAGCGCGGGCAGGTTCTCGATCAACAGAAGAATCTCGTTGAAGTGGTTAAGATAGTCGTTCGCTACACCCGAGGCCGGATTGACCAAGGCCGAGGCTCTCAACTCAAGGGTGTTCATGCGCTACCTCCGGTGGGCCACGGCAAGGGCCGTCATCGTTGATTGCTGGCTGGCGCCCGCTGTCGGTCTGGCCCGCTGAAAGAAAACCGTGTCCATCTGTTTTGGTACTCGCAAACTCCTAAGAATCAGTTTTCAAGTTGAATGCCGCAGCGCGTCTCTCGCTATAGTTGTCCCTGATTGGGGCAGACCCGGCGCAGGCGCGACCCGCGGGCGGGGCAGAAACTGAGCCTGGAGATTCGATAGATGCCGTTCCCGAGACTGACATGGGCGGGCCTTTTGATTGCGACCCTCGGCTGGGGCCTTCTCTTGTCCTATCCGCTGGTGGTCCCGCACGACGCCGCGTCTCCGGCAGCATCGGAAATCCGCGATCCAACGCGGTTCATCCTCATCTTCGGCGAGAACGCCGTCATCAGCGGCTTCGCACTGGCGCTGCTCGGAGCGCTGGAAAAAGCGCTTCACCTCTTGACCCGCCTCACAGGCGGCCCCGCCGCCCCACGCGTGGGATCGCCGCGCAGCCCCATGCAGCCCCCTCCCCCGCCCTTCCTGCAGCAGCGCTCTGCGAACGAGGTCATCACCCGCGGTGCGCTCAACGGGCGCGACTATGTCCTGTATCGGGACGGGTCCGTCTTGATCGAAACCCTGCTCGGACCGCGGCGCTTTGCGTCCATTTCGGAGGCGCAGGAGTTCATCGGCACGAACTAGTACGGCCCGCCATCCGTCACCCCGTGAGCGCCTGCGCGACCTCCTGAAAGGCGTTCTCGCTCGGTGCGTCGCCAGGGCTCTGTTTCATGATGTTGAACACCTTCGGCACCAATTCGATAGCCTTGTCCAGATCGGGATCGGTCCCGGTGTGATAGCCGCCCATCAGACGCAGGTCGCGCGTCTCCTCGAAACGGGCGATCATGGCGCGCAGTTTCATGATCAGCAGGCGCTCCTCGGGCGACCAGACATTGCCCGCCAGACGCGACACCGAACTCAGGATATTCACCGCCGGATAGCGCCCCTGATCGGCGGTGGCGCGGTCGAGGACGATGTGGCCGTCCAGCGTGCCGCGGATGTTGTCGGAAATCGGCTCGTTCGGGTCGTCGCCATCGACGAGCACGGCGAAGATGCCGGTGATCGACCCGGCCCCCTCCTCGCCCGGTCCCGCCCGCTCCAGGAGCTTCGGGAGATCGGAAAAGACGCTCGGCGCATAGCCGCGGGCGACGGGCGGCTCCCCTGCCGCAAGCGCGACCTCGCGGGCGGCATGGGCGAAGCGCGTAATCGAATCGATGATCAGCAGGACGTTTTCGCCGAGATCGCGGAAATACTCGGCGATGCAGGTCGCCATCTTGGGCGCGAGCCGCC
>JBNKDX010000234.1:0-4461 GCA_050288485.1 Rhodomicrobiaceae bacterium
ATCCGCTTCATGGGAACCCGCTGCCATCCGGTAAAGGAGCCGGCCAGTTCCACCCGATGGACATGGGGCTCATAGATGACAAAACGGTTGGTTGCCGGGGGGCAGGCCGGTGGCTCAAAAAGAACAAAAACCACCAGCAGAGCCGCGGCACGTCGGAGAGACGATACGCCGTCCACAATTACGAGGACCGCTCGGCTTCGCAGATCGTCGCGCATCATGATCTGTACAAGGGCCATTTCGCCTATGACGAGCGCAATGCGCGCGCCGAGCGCCATGTGGACGCAGAAAAGGTGCTCGGCGACTTCGAAGAACGCATCACGCCTTTCACCGAGGAGCAGGCACGCGCGGAAGGCAAGCGCTGCATGAGCTGCGGGCTGTGCTTCGAGTGCGACAACTGCCTGATTTTCTGTCCGCAGACGGCGGTTTCGCGCGTGCCGAAGAAGGAGCGCGCGGTCGGGCGGCATGTGCAGACCGATTACGCGAAATGCATCGGCTGCCATATCTGCAGGGATGTCTGCCCGACGGGTTACATCCAGATGGGACTGGGGGAGTAGCGAAGATGAAGCGGGTGGGCATATACGGCATGGCCGCGGCCCTGCTCCTGGGGCTGGTGCTCGTGCTGTCGTTGTTCGTGACGACGTGCGGCGCCTCGGCGCAGGAAGGGCAGCGCGTCGCGCTGGCGCCGGTACCGCCGAAAGCGCAGGGCGGTCCTTGCGTGGCGGACAAGGAAACCATGCGGCGTAATCACATGACGATGCTGAAGCATCAGCGTGACATGACCGTGCATCAGGGCGTGCGCGGCAAGCCGGAGGGCCTGACGAACTGCATCGCGTGTCACGCGGTGAAGGGTGCGGACCGCAAGTTCGTGAATTACGACAGCCCGAAGCATTTCTGCCGGAGTTGCCACGATTATGCGGCGGTTTCCCTCGATTGCTTCGAGTGCCACAACTCGCGGCCCGAAGCCAAGACCGGGACGGCGCACGCCGCCGAAGGCCGCCACGACCTTGCCGCCGCGATGCGCTTTCTGCAGGAGAAGCACCCATGACGAGCCGCCGCGATTTCCTGAAGAGCGCCGCCTCCATGGCGGTGACGACACTGGCGCCGGGCGTGACGCTCTACGCCATGGGCGGCGAGGCCGCGGCGGAGGGCGTGTCGTCAGCGAAGCGCTTGGGGCTGCTGATCGACGCCACGAAATGCACGGACGGCTGCACGGCCTGCGTCGAGGCCTGCTCGAAAGCCAATGGCTGGCAGGACACCGGCCATCCGACCGACCCGCAGTGGATTCGCAAGGTGTCGGTGAAGAATCCGAAAACCGGGGGCAGCTTCTCCGCGCCGGTGATGTGCCAGCATTGCGCCAATCCGCCCTGCGTAGAC
This sequence comes from Rhodomicrobiaceae bacterium, assembly GCA_050288485.1. Classification (GTDB taxonomy): domain Bacteria; phylum Pseudomonadota; class Alphaproteobacteria; order Rhizobiales; family Rhodomicrobiaceae; genus JARRLC01. The sequence goes on from JBNKDX010000234.1 coordinate 1,375, forward strand.
GTGTGCCCGACAGGCGCCTCCTTCAAGCGCGCGGACGGCATCGTGCTGGTGGACCGCCACATCTGCATCGGCTGCCGCTATTGCATGATGGCCTGTCCCTACAAGGCGCGCTCTTTCGTGCACGAGCCGCTTGAGGATCAAAAAGCCGAAGCGCCGCGCGGCAAGGGTACGGTGGAGGCATGCACGATGTGCGCGCCGCACGTCGACAAGGGCGGCGAGCCGCACTGCGTCGAGGCGTGCAAGGCGGCAGGGCAGGTCGCGATGCTGTTTGGCGACCTGAACAACCCGACGAGCGAGATCGCCAGGCGCGTGGCCACCTATCGCACGGCGCAGCTTCGCGCCGATCTCGGCTGCAAGCCGGGCGTCTATTACCAGGGAATTGGTTAAGGAACAAAATGCCCCCTCACAGGGTGCCTCGCAGCACCCGCTGAGGGTGGAGCCACAGGCGGTGGGGGTGGAGACTTAAAGACATGGCAAAAGTCGCTTACCAGAAGCTCGAAAATCACGGCCTGTTCTTCTGGGGCCTCCTGGCGCTGCACGTCGCGGTGATCGCCGTCGGCCTCGGCGCGGCTCTGTACATGGAGCATCACGGCCACATCGTCACCGGGATGACCAACCAGATCGTCTGGGGCACGCCGCACGTGTTCGCCGTGTTCCTAATCGTGGCGGCCTCGGGTGCGCTCAACGTGGCGTCGTTCTCGTCGGTGTTCAACCGGCTGGACTACAAGCCTTACGCGCGCCTCTCCGGCATTCTCGCGATTGCGCTGCTCGCGGGGGGGCTCGCGGTGCTGGTGCTCGACCTGGGGCGGCCCGAACGGCTCGTCGTCGCCATGACGACTTATAATTTCAAGTCCATCTTCGCCTGGAACATCTATCTCTACACCGGGTTCATGGCCATCGTCGGCGCCTACCTGTTCGTGATGATGGATCGCCGCGTTTCGCGCCGCAAAGGGCCGACCAAGACCGTCGGCGCGCTTGCCTTCGTGTGGCGCCTGGCGCTCACGACCGGCACGGGCTCGATCTTCGGTTTCCTGATCGCCCGCGAGGCGTATTCGGCGGCCATCATGGCGCCGCTGTTCATCGCCGCGTCGTTCCTCTATGGCTTGGCGTTCACGGTGCTGGTGCTGATGACGGTCGGGCGCCAGGCGCAGCAGGAACTCATCAACCGGGAAATGCTGGCGAAGTTTCGCGGCCTGATGATCCTGTTCTCGCTGGCCACGCTCTATTTTACCGCCGCGCACCACCTGACCAAGATCTATGCCGCGGAATATCGCGACGTGGAGAGCTTCTTCCTGCTGAACGGCGGCATTTACACCGCGGCGTTCTGGCTCGGCCATGTCCTCCTGGGCAACGTGCTGCCGGTTGTGGTGCTGCTCGTGGCTTCCAAGGGACGCACCGCGTGGTATGGCATCGAGGTGGCCTCGCTGCTCGTGGTCCTGGGCGGCGTGGCGCACATGTATGTCACAATCATCGGCGCGCAGGCTTATCCGCTAAACCTTTTCCCCGGTATGGACGTGACAAGCTCCTTCGGGGATGGCAGCGTGGCGGCGTACCTGCCTTCGCTACCCGAGGTGCTGCTGGGAGTAAGCGGTATTTCCATCGCCATGCTGCTGACCGGCATCGCGGTGAAGGTGCTGCCGTTCCTGCCGCACCCCGCGCGCGCCTGACGGAGACCAGTTGATGACCATACGCCCGCCTCACCCCTTCGCGCGCTTCACCAACATCCTCGGGCGCGGCAAGACGCTCACGCGCTCGCTGACCGCGGATGAGGCCGAAGAGGCGATGGGCATGATCCTCAGCGGCGACGTGTTGCCCGAGCAACTCGGCGCCTTTCTCATGCTCCTGCGCGTGAAGGAGGAGACGGGCGAGGAGATCGCCGGCTTCGTGCGGGCGGCGCGCAAGGCCATGGCGCTGCCGTCGCCCCTCCCGCCAGTGGATATCGACTGGTCATCCTATGCGGGCAAGAAGCGCCAGCTACCCTGGTTCATCCTCGCCGCCACGCTCATGGCGAGAAGCGGCATCCGCGTGTTCATGCATGGCGTCGATGGGCACACCGCCGGGCGTCTCTACACCATGGAAACGCTGGAGCGGCTGGGCATGCCGGTGGCGAAAAGCTTCGATGAGGCGGTGGCGCATCTGAGTGCGCGGAATATCGCCTACATGCCGCTGGAAGCGGTCAGCCCGAAGCTCGCAGAGATGATCGGCCTACGCAACATCCTCGGCCTGCGCTCGCCGGCGCACACGCTGGCGCGCAAGCTGAACCCCTTCGGCGCGCCTTGTATGCTGCAAAGCGTGTTCCATCCCGGTTTCATGGATATCCATCAGCAGGCCGGGGTTATTCTCGGCCAGCCGCATATGGCGGTGTTTCGGGGCGAGGGCGGCGAGATAGAACGGCGCCCGAACAAGCCCACCGAGGTCAGAACCGTGCATGACGGCGTGGTGGCCGAGGAACGCTGGCCTGCGCTCATCCCCGAACCGCGGCAGACGCCCGAGGAGAACATGGATATCGGCCGGCTCGTGGCGGTCTGGAACGGAGAGACGGGCGACGAATACGCCGAGGCGGCGGTTGCAGGCACGGTGGCGATCGCCCTCAAGACGATGGGCCGCGCCGCGAGCATGGACGAGGCTCAAGGCTTGGCCGAGGCCATGTGGAAGGATCGGGACCGCAAGCCGCTGGCCGCGGTGGCCTAGCGGTTGAGCAAGGAAAAAACGATGACCGCGCGCCTGTTCATATCGGCGGCGCATAAATCCTCCGGTAAGACGACCTTGTCAATCGGTCTCGCAGCGGCGTGGGCCGCGCGAGGTCTGGCGGTGCAATGCTTCAAGAAGGGGCCGGATTACATTGACCCGTTATGGCTGAGTGCCGCCTCGGGCCGTCCCTGCTACAACCTCGATTTCTACACTCAGACCCGGCAAGAGATTCAGGCCTGCTTCGCTCGGCGCATGCTCGGTCATGACATGGCCCTGATCGAGGGCAACAAGGGGCTCTATGATGGCCTGGACCTGGAAGGTTCCAACAGTAATGCGGCCATGGCGGTGTTTCTCTCCACGCCTGTCGTTCTGGTGATCAACTGCCGCGGAATGACC
>JBNKDX010000235.1:0-4454 GCA_050288485.1 Rhodomicrobiaceae bacterium
AGGAAGCTCGTCAGCCAGCCGAGAGCGCCCGCCATCACCGCGGCGAAAACCAGCCCGGCGAAGGGATCGCCGGTGACATGCTTGGCGAACAGGCCTGCGGCGTAGGCGCCCATGCCGAGAAACGCCGCGTGTCCGAGCGAGACGATGCCGGCATAGCCGAGGATGAGATCGAGCGAGAGCGCGAACAGGGCGAGGATCGCGATTTCGTTGAGAATGAGGAAGTAGGACGGCAGCGCCACCGTGGAGGCCAGTGCCGCCGCCCAGAACGCCGCTTCCGCCAACAGCTTGAAATTGACGGCCTTCATCAGCGGCTCCGAGCGGACAGCCCTTGCGGGCGCAGGATGAGAATGACGATCATCAGCGCATAGATCACGAATGCGCCCACCTCCGGCACGTAATATTTGCCCATGACATCGGCGACGCCGAGAAGCAGCGAGGCGATGAACGGCCCGGCCAGCCCCGACGTGCCCCCCACCGTCACCACGATCAGGAAGTAGATCATGAATTTCAGCGGGAAGGTGGGGTCGAGCCCCATGATCTCCGCACCGAGCGCACCGCCGAGCCCGGCGAGGCCGGACCCCACGGCGAAGGTCGCCGCAAAGAGCAGGTTCACCGGGATGCCGAGGCCGCGGGCCACGCGCGGATCATCGACCGCCGCGCGCAGCCGCGCGCCGAAGCGCGTGCGGGCGTTCATATATTCGAGCGAGAGGACGAGCGCGGCGCAGATCACGATGATGAACAGCCGGTAGCGTCCGATGCCGACGCCGCCGACGTCGAAACGGCCCTGCAGCCATGCGGGCAGGGTGTAGATCTGCTGCTGCGATCCCATGGCGTAATCGACGGCGGCCACGGCCATGAAGGTCAGGCCGATGGTGAACAGCACCTGGTCGAGATGGTTGCGCCCGTACATGCGCGCGTAAAGCGTGACTTCCAGCGCAAGGCCGATCGCGGCCGGGATGAGGAACGCAAAAGGCAGCGTGACGATGAACGGCACGCCGAGTTTCTGCATCAGGATGACGGTCACGTAGCCGCCCGCCATCGCGAAAGCGCCATGCGCGAGATTGATGAAGTCCATCAGGCCGAGCGTGATGGCCAGCCCGCAGGACAGCACGAACAGCAGCATGCCGTAGGCGACGCCGTCGAAGAGGATCGTCAGCATGGATGCATCACCTCGCGGGGGCGCGCGAGGCGCCGCGCCTCACGGACACAGCGCCTCGGGCTTCGTCCGCCTTATTTCTTTGCGGTCTTGCCGGGGTCTTTCACATTCGCGATCGTTTCGAACTCGACATTGTAGAGTTCGCCATCCACGCGCTTGACCTCGCGCATATAGATGTTCTGCACGATCTCGCGGGTTTCCGGGTCGATGGAGATGGGGCCGCGCGGGCTGGTCCAGGCCGTCCCCTTCATGGCGTCGATCAGCTTCTGGCCGTTCGTGTCGCCCTCGGTCTTCTTCAGCGCCTCGTAGATCAGGTGCATGCCGTCATAGCCGCCGACCGACATGAAATTCGGCCGCATGCCGGTCGCCTTCTTGAACGCCGCCACATAGGCCTTGTTCTCCGGGCTGTCATGCGCTGCGGAATAGAGATGCGCCGTCACCACGCCCAGCGCCACGTCGCCCATGGCGTTGAGCACGGCATCGTCCACCACGTCGCCGGGGCCGATCAGCCTGATGCCCGATTTGTCCATGCCGCGCTCGCGGTACTGTTTCATGAACGACGCGCCCTGCCCGGCGGGGACGAAGACGAACACCGCGTCCGGTTTGGCGTCGGCAGCCTTTTGCAGGAAGGGCGCGTAATCGGGGTTCTTGAGCGGCATGCGATGGGTCGCCGCCACCGTACCGCCCGCCTTGGTGAAGGCTTCGGTGAAATATCTCTCCGCATCATGGCCGGGCGCGTAGTCCGTGACGACCGACACCACCTTCTTGATGCCGTTCTTGGCGGCCCATTCGGCGATCGGGACGCAGGACTGCGCCAGGGTGAAGCTGGTGCGCGTGACGAACGGGGACGCTTCGGTGATGGAGGACGTGCCCGCAGCCATCACGATTTGCGGAATCTTGGCCTGCTTGGCGATCGGCGCGGCTGCGAATGCAAGCGGCGTGAGGCCGAAACCGGCAATGGCCGACACCTTTTCATTGACGATGAGTTCCTGCGCGATGCGCTTGGTGCTGTCGGGCTTGCCCTCGTCATCCTTGATGATGAGTTCGATCTTCTTTCCCGCCACCGTGTCGCCGTTCTCGGCCATATAGAGCTTGGCTCCGCCTCCGACCTGCCGCCCGGTCTGCGCGAACGGACCGGACATCGGCAGAATGAGGCCGATCTTGACGGTGTCCTGCGCCGATGCAGGAGCCACAGCAAAAATGCTGGCCGCGGCGAGCACCGCGATCATCACAGATTTGAGTTTCATGGGCACCTCCCCAACTGTGCACTCGTTATTGGTATTCGCAAATGTGCGCGGCCTTATTGCGGGCGCGCAAACGGCTCCACCGCCGCGAACGGCACGGAGCTGCGGCAATGATCTTCGTGCGGGGCGTTGAGGCTTTCAAGAAAATCGTGCGCTGTCAGGCGGTCGAGCGCCATTCGATTTAGGGCGCAGCTATTCAGTTTCTCAATAGCGCTGACGGCCACGCATTGCGGGCACCCGCAATTTTCTTCGCCATCACAGGGACTAAGCCTGCGGATATCTCTGAGAAGGAGCGTCTGACGGCGCCGCTCTGTGTCACATTGACGGCCGCCCTCTACGCGGGGAGCGGCGCACGCCGGTAGCCGAAGACCGACAGCGTCAGAGCCGCCCAGCCGATGGTGAACGCGATGCCCCCGGCAGGCACGATGCGTCCCGCCGGTTCTCCGCTCAGCGTGTGGAAGTAGATACCGCCCGCGAAGAACAGGATGCCAGCCACGAACGCCAGCGCCGAGGCATTGACGAATACCGCCGCCCACAGCCGCCGCCGTCCGTCAGTCGCCGCCATGAGCGCCGCGACCCCCGCCAGCGCGATGGAATGCACGAGATGGTAGAGCTGCCCGGTGTGGAAGGTGTCCGCCTCGATCGAAAAGGTCCCCACCGGGAAAAGCGCGTGGCTGCCATAAGCTCCCGCAAGCACGGCCGCCGCGCCGGACAGCCCGGCGATGAAAAGCCATAGTCTGAACATGGCCGTCCCCCATGCGCCTCGTTACGCCTGGTGCCGCGCGCGGGCGCCGCGCTCGATGGCCGCCGTCGTCAGCTTGTCGAGATGCAGCTTGTCGCGCAGGAGTTCCAGAAAGCGGATTTCCTCGACCGTCACGTCCCGGCCCACCGCGGCGATTTCCACCGAGAGCGCATAAGCGGTCTCGTGAAACTTCTTCGGCAAAGAGTGCGAGATTACGGCGAGGATCCTGTCCAGCCCGTCGTCCTCGCTGAGCACTTCACCGCAGGACTGCGCCGTCTTCACGAGATGATCGAGGTCGAACGCCGCGAACACGGGCAACTGGCTGACGATGGTGCCGATCTTCTGCAATTCGTTGTCCGATATGATGCGGTCAACCGCCGACATGGTGACCATGGCATAGATCAGAGCTTCCTGAATACTGACTTGCTGCGTCGTCATGCGCCGGAATCCTTCCCGTTGCGGAGCGGCTCACATCTTGCGGAACGCAACCGTTGTGCGCCGTGCTATCCTTTACGAACCGTTTGTAAGGATTTTGCCGTGGCGATCAAGCCGCGCGAGACAACTGTACGCAGAGAACGGCGGATGATGAATTGACGTGTGCGGTTGCCGCCTTTACGGTCCCGCGCGGCGGTGTGGCAATATTGCGGCCGGTTTGCAGGCAGGCGGAGACATGACGACGGAAAGCGCGGAGATGATGGCGGCGGCCCATGCCAGCAAGGCGTGGCCTTTCGAGGAAGCTCGCAAGCTGGTTGCCCGCGCGAAGAAATCGAAATCCGGCAAAGAGGTGATCTTCGAGACCGGCTACGGACCGTCCGGCCTGCCGCATATCGGCACCTTCCAGGAAGTGCTGCGCACCACGCTGGTGCGTCGCGCGTTCGAGGCGATGATTGGTGCGAAGCCCGAAGACGGTAAGACGCGTCTGGTCGCATTCAGCGACGATATGGACGGCCTGCGCAAGGTGCCCGACAATGTGCCCAACCAGGCGCTCCTCGAAGCGAACCTGCACCTGCCGCTCAGCCGCGTGCCCGACCCGTTCGAGAAGGGGCACGAGAGCTTTGCGGCGCACAACAATGCGCGGCTCCAGCGCTTTCTCGACCGGTTCGGCTTCCACTACGAGTTCCTGTCGGCGACGGCGTGTTACAAGTCGGGCATGTTCGACGAGACGCTCCTGCGCATGCTGGACGTCTACGACAAGGTGATGGAGATCAACACGTTGCCAAGAGTTATGAGGAACCAAGAGCAGAAAGTGCATGGAAAAGGACCGATAGTGGAAGGAATGTCTGAAACTCCTACACATACCATGGAGCCAGGG
>JBNKDX010000236.1:0-4438 GCA_050288485.1 Rhodomicrobiaceae bacterium
TGATGCTCGGGATCGTGCTGGTCGCCTTCGGCATGCTGTTCAAGATCGCGGCCGTGCCCTTCCACGTCTGGACGCCGGACGCCTACGAGGGTGCGCCGACCCCGGTCACCGCCTTCATGTCGGTCGGCCCCAAGGCCGCCGCCTTCGCCATGCTCATCCGCGTGCTGCAGGACGCCTTTCCCGCCATTTCCGGCGAGTGGAAACAGATCATTATCACGGTGTCGGTGCTGTCCATGCTGCTGGGCGCTTTCGCCGCCATCGGCCAGACGAACATCAAGCGGCTGATGGCCTACTCCTCCATCGGCCATGTCGGCTACGCGCTCGTCGGTCTCGCCGCCGGGTCGCCGGAAGGCGTCAGCGGCGTCATGGTCTATCTCGTCATCTACGTCGTCATGACGCTCGGCGCGTTCGCCTGCATCCTGGCCATGAAGCGTAAGGGCGAATTCGTCGAAGAGATCGCCGATCTGCGCGGCCTGTGGCGGACGCAGCCGATGCTCGCCTTCATGCTGGCGATGCTGCTGTTTTCCATGGCCGGCATCCCGCCGCTCGCGGGCTTCTTCGCCAAATTCTACGTCTTCCTGCCGGCCGTGAAGGCCGGGCTGTACTGGCTGGCGGTCCTCGGCGTCGTGACCTCCGTGGTGAACGCCTTCTACTATCTCGCCATCATCGCGCGCATCTATTTCGAGGAACCAACGGGGCAGTTCGATCCCATGCCGGTCAGCCTGCGATTTGTGCTTGCGTTTTCCGGAGTGATCGTTCTTCTTCTCTTCATTCCGCTCAACACCCTGGTTGTGGCGGCTGAAACGGCCGCCCGATCACTGTTCTAGGCTTCCTCATGCTGCACAGAGGCGTTGATCTGCCCGCCGGTTACCGGCTGGCCTTTTACGACTCGGTCGATTCAACCAATGCCGAAGGCCTGCGGGCTGGCTTGAGCGGCCAGGAGGGCGGCCTGTGGGTCTGGGCGGGCGAGCAGCAGGAGGGACGCGGCCGCGCCGGGCGGAGCTGGGTCTCGCGCGCCGGAAGCCTTTATGCGAGCCTCGTTCTGCGCCCCAACGTTCCTCTCGCCATCGCCATGCAGCTCTCGCTCCTGGCGGGCGTGGCTGCGCATGACGCCGTGACCTCGCTGGCGGCAGGGTCCGGGGCGCGGGCCGATATCCGCCTGAAATGGCCGAACGATCTCCTCGCGGACGGCGCCAAGCTCGGCGGCATCCTGCTCGAAAGCGCCTCCGGCGGCAGAGACGGGGCGCCGGTCGTGGTTATCGGCACCGGCCTCAATCTTGCCCTGGCCCCCGGCGATCTGGGACGGTCCGTCGCCTGCCTCAAGGATCTCGGCATCGGCGCCAGCGCCCGCGAAGCATTTGCGGCGTTGGCCTGGACGACGGCCGAATGGCTTGCGCGCTGGAACGAGGGGCTGGGCTTCGAGACGATCCGCTCGGCATGGCTGTCGCGGGCGCAAGGCGTGGGCGCGGCGGTCTCGGTGCGCATGGGCGGCGATCTGCTCACCGGCACCTTTCTCGGGCTGGACGAGGACGGCGCGCTGCGCCTTGGCGCCGCAGACGGCGTGATACGGCGCATTACAGCAGGCGATGTGTCGCTGGAACGAGAGGCGTGAGCATGGCGCGTCAACGCAAAAAAGATAGCGCCGAACTCGTCTTCCTGGCTCTTGGCGGCGTCGGCGAGATCGGCATGAACGTCTATCTCTACGGCTATGGCCCTGCAACCGCGCGTCAATGGCTGATGGTCGATCTGGGCGTCACCTTCCCCAATGATCGTGAACCCGGCGTCGATCTGGTGCTGCCCGATCTGCGCTTCATCGAAGAGGAGCGCTCCAGCCTTGCGGGCATCGTGCTTACGCACGCCCACGAGGACCATTTCGGCGCCGTTGCCGAGCTGTGGCCGCGCCTGCAGGCGCCGGTCTACGGCACGCGCTTCACGCTCGCCATGCTGAAGGAGAAACTGGCGGAGTACCCCTGGCGCGCCGAGGCGCCCCTCAACGAAGTCCCGCTCGGCGGGCGCTTCGAGGCCGGGCCGTTCGACGTCGAATTCGTGAACATGGCGCATTCGATGCCGGACGCGAGCGCGGCCGTCATCCGCACAGCGCTCGGGACCGTCATCCATTCCGGCGACTGGAAACTCGATCCGCATCCAGGCGTGGGGCAGGCCACCGACGAGGCCAGGCTCATGCAACTCGGCGACGAGGGCGTTGACGTTCTCGTCTGCGACAGCACGAACATCCTTTCCGAGGGCGTGACGCCATCCGAGGCAGATGTCGCGGCGACGCTTGCGAAGATCATCCGCGAAGCGCCGCGGCGCGTGGCCGTGACCAGTTTCGCCTCCAATGTGGCGAGGCTCCTGGCAGTGGCGCGCGCCGCCGAGGCCGCCGGGCGTCACGTCGTGCTCGTCGGACGGTCGATGCGCCGCATCGTCGATATCGCGCGCGACACGGGGCTCTGGCCGGAAAAGGTGAAGACGCTCAACGAGGAAGACTTCGGGCACCTGCCCGCGGAAACGGTCGTCGCCCTGCTCACCGGCAGCCAGGGCGAAATGCGCGCGGCGCTCGCCCGCATCGCCGAGCAGCAGCATCCGCTGGTTTCGCTCGCCGCCGGCGACATGGTGGTCTTCTCCACGCGCACCATACCCGGCAACGAGGAAGCGGTGATCCGCATCGAGAACAAGCTTGCCGATATGGGGATTGAGATCGTCACCGACTCAGCGGATGGGCCGATCCACTCATCCGGCCACCCGCGGCGGGGCGAGGTCGCCAGACTCTACGAAATGCTGCGGCCCAAGGCCGTCATACCGATGCATGGCGAGGCGCGCCATCTGGAAGCGCATGCCGCATTTGCGCGCGCCCATGGCGTCACATGCCCGCGCGGGGTGCGCAACGGCGACATCGTGCGGCTTCTGCCGGGCGAGCCGGAAATCATCGACGACGCCCCCACGGGCAGGGTCTACCGCGACGGCTTTCTCCTGGTCTCCGAGGACGAGGATATGATCCGCGAGCGGCGCAAGCTGAGCTTCGTCGGCATGGTGAGCGTGTCGGTCGTGCTCGACGAGGCTTTCGAACTTGCCGTGGATCCGCAGATCGTGCTGGCGGGCTTGCCGCAGGCGGATGCCGCTGGAGAGCCGCTTGGCACGATCGCCGAGTCGGCGGTCTTCGGCGCCATCGAAAGCATCCCGCGCCCGCGCCGCAAAGACGCGCGGCTGGTCGCCGAAGCGGTGCGCAAATCGGTGCGCGCGTCGATCAACGCGGCGTGGGGAAAAAAGCCGATATGCGGTGTCATGGTGTCGATGGTTTAATCGCCTCGCATTAGCATCGACCGCCTCTTGCACACTGGGAAAGGAGCCGCCCATGATCGGACGCTTGAACCATGTCGCCATCGCCGTGCCCGATCTGGCGGCGGCTGCGGCTATCTACAGGACAACGCTCGGCGCCGAGGTCTCGGAGGCCGCGCCGCAGCCCGAGCATGGCGTGACGGTCGTGTTCGTGACCCTGCCGAACACCAAAATCGAACTGCTGGAGCCGCTGGGCGAAGGCTCGCCGATCGCTGGCTTCCTTGAGCGGAACCCTGCGGGCGGCATCCACCACATCTGCTATGAGGTGGATGACATCCTCGCCGCAGCCGCCGCCTTGCGCGAGAAGGGCGCCCGCATCCTGGGCGCGGGAGAACCGAAGACCGGCGCGCACGGCAAACCCGTGCTGTTCCTGCACCCGAAGGATTTTCTCGGCACACTTATAGAGCTTGAGCAGGCGTGACGAAGCCTCTGTCCGGCTTCACAGCTAAGTAGACTTTCGTTGTCCTCCCAACGAATGCCTGCTTATATTCTTGGCTCATCGCGTCTCTTATACCAAGTCCCTGCGCGGGGCGCAGTCATGATATAAAACATCGGACGGACAATTACGGTCAGGAGACCTTTGATTCCATGCACAGTACTCGACGCCCCCTTCCAGGGATTGGAAAAGGCGTTGAACTGATTCACAAAAGCGATTCTTCATTTGACCGCAGAAGGATCGTTCCATGCAATCTATGTTCTCGAACGTCTTATCCAGGACGGCCGCCCAGCATGTTCCTCTGTCGGCGACAAGGCAGGAAACACTGTGCTGGCTGGTTCTGCTGATCTTGCGTTTTGGCACAGTGTCGCTGTGGCGGCTGGCGGCGCATGTGACGACGGAGGCGCGGACGGATTCCGTGCGCCGCCGCTTCTACCGCTTCTTCCAGTACGTGCGGCTTGATGCGGGAACCGCGACCCGGCTCGTGGTTGCGTTGCTCGGCCTCGATGGCAAGCCATGGGTGCTTGCCATCGACCGCACCAATTGGGATTTCGGCAAGACAACGATCAACATCCTGATGATCTCGGTCGAATGGCGCGGCATCGGCATTCCACTGATCTTCACGCTTCTGCCGAAGGCCGGCAATTCGTCGACGGACGAGCGCAC
>JBNKDX010000237.1:0-4425 GCA_050288485.1 Rhodomicrobiaceae bacterium
CCGGAGAACGCGGTGGCGTAAACCAGCGGCCACGCGGCGAAGATGGCCCCGCCGCCGGTGATGAACCACACCTGGTTGCCGTCCCAATGCGGACCGACGGTGTTGATGATGACGCGGCGCTCCGTATCGTTGCGCCCCGCGAAAGGCAGCAGCGTGCCGACGCCCATGTCGTGGCCGTCCATGATGGCGAAGCCGATGAGCAGGACGCCGATCAGAAGCCACCAGATCACTCTCAACGTTTCGTAATCCAGCATCATGGTCCTCCCCGATTTCAGGCGGGAACCGGTTCGCGGGCATAGCGGCCGGTGCCGAGGCTGCCTGGTCCCTGGCGCGCGAACCTGATCATCAGATAGAGTTCGGCGATGAGCAGCAGCGTGTAGAAGCCGACGAAGCCCGCAAGCGATCCGTAAAGGCTCTCCACCGTCAGCGTGGACACCGACAGATGCGTCGGCAGCACGCCGTAGATCGTCCAGGGCTGTCGGCCATATTCGGCGACGAACCAGCCGAGTTCGCAGGCGATCCACGGCATGGGCAGAAACAGCAGTGCCCAGCGCAGCAGCCAGCGCCGCTTCTCGAAATCGTCCCTCACGCTGTACCAGAGCGAAAGGCCGAACAGCGCGAAAAACGAGAAGCCCAGCGCGACCATGATCCGGAAGGACCAGAACATCGGCGCCACCGCCGGGATGGTATCGGCGACCGCCTTCTCGATGAGGGCGGGCGTCACCTGATCCATGGAGGTCACGTATTTCCTGAGCAGCAGCCCGAAGCCGAGATCGGCTTTGTGCACCTCGAAGCGCGCTTTCGCAGCGGCGTCGCCCGGATTGCGCCGCAGGGCTTCCAGCGCTTTCACCGCCTCGATGCCGGAGACGATGCGCAAGCGGTTCTTCACGCGGATTTCCCGAATGCCGGGCAGTCGTCTGTCTATCGAGCGCGTGCCGATGATGCCCAGCAGCCAGGGAATTTTCACCACCCAGTCGTTCTTCATTTCCGCTTCGTTGATGCCCGCTATGACGTTGAGCCCGGCAGGCGCGGGCTCGGTCTCCCACATCGCCTCCATGGCGGCGAGCTTGGTCTGTTGCGCCTCGCCGACCGTGTAGCCGGACTCGTCGCCCAGCACGATCACCGAACAGGTGGAGGCGAAGCCGAAGGCTGCGGCGATGCGGAAGCTGCGCTTGGCGAACGCCACGTCCCGCCCGCGCAGGAGGTAATAGGAGGAGATGGCGAGCACGAAGACGGCCCCGGTGACATAGCCCGCGGACACCGTGTGCACGAATTTCGCCTGCGCATCGGGGTTGAACACTACCGCCCAGAAGTCCCGCAGCTCCATGCGCATGGACGCGTAGGAGAACTCCGCGCCGACCGGGCTCTGCATCCAGCCATTGGCGATGAGAATCCACAGCGCCGAAAGGTTCGTGCCGATCGCCATCAGAAGCGTGACCGCCAGGTGCTGCGTTTTCGAAAGCCGGTCCCAGCCGAAGAAGAAGAGGCCGATGAAGGTGGACTCCAGGAAGAACGCCATCAGCCCTTCGATCGCCAGCGGCGCGCCGAAGATGTCGCCGACATAGTGCGAGTAATAGGCCCAGTTGGTCCCGAACTGAAATTCCATGGTGATGCCGGTCGTCACGCCGAGCGCGAAATTGATGCCGAACAGCTTGCCCCAGAACCGGGTCATATCGCGGTAGATGACCTTGCCGGTCATGACATAGACCGCTTCCATGATGACCAGGATCCAGACCATGCCGAGCGTCAGCGGCACGAAGAGGAAGTGGTACATGGCCGTCACGGCGAATTGCAGCCGCGACAGATCGACGAGGTGTTCAGTCACCATTGGGCTCTCCCTGCCCGGAATGGGCGTGCGCGGGCGCGGCGTGACGGGCCATGAGACCGGCATCGACGCTCACGCGGGCGTCGCGGATGAAGATCAGCCACAAGACGGCTAGGATCGCGGTCTTGAGGACGACCAGTCCGATCAGTTCATTGCGCAGACGGGCATCACGCGGGTTCATGCGCGGACCTGTCAGGATCGGCGGCAGTGTTCCGGAAGCGAATAGCGGGCTGAATTGGCCCCGTGCGCACGCTGCCGTACTGAGACCTTTCCGCCAGATACTGAATACGCCTCATGTATATGCCGGAACCGGCGAGGCGGACCAGCGTAAACATGCTCTAATACACTGCAATACGCGACCCGCGCCGCTCTTCTGCGATACTGTTGCGGCCGCCGGCCGCCATCCTTTTCGTGTTTTCCCTCTGTTCGCGGCGAAACATGAGCAGCCGGGAGTTTCACACGCGCTTGCACCGCCTTGGCCGCTCGTCTAAAAATGAATTCTCCGGCTCACACGAGCCGCCAACCAACCGGCGGTAACTTCATGGATCGCATACTCATCCGGGGCGGCAATCCGCTCAACGGCACCATTCCGATCTCGGGCGCGAAAAACGCGGCGCTGCCCCTGATGATCGCCAGCCTGTTGACCGGCGATACGCTGACGCTGAAGAACCTGCCCAATCTGGCGGACACCAACCTGCTCGCGCGCATCCTGCGCAATCACGGCGTGGACTGCGCCGTGGACGGCAAGCGAGCCAACAATAGCGGCGGCCACGCGGGCGAGACCTTCCACCTGACCGCCCGCGACATCGTGGACACACGCGCACCCTACGACATGGTGCGGCGCATGCGCGCCAGCTTCTGGGTGCTGGGGCCGCTGCTCGCGCGGTGCGGCGAGGCGACGGTCTCGCTGCCGGGCGGCTGCGCCATCGGCACGCGGCCGGTCGATCTCTTCATCGAATCGCTGGAAGCGCTCGGCGCGGATATCGAGATCGAGAACGGCTATGTGCACGCGACGGCGAAGAACGGCCTGACGGGCGCGCGCTACCGCTTCCCGAAGGTCTCGGTCGGCGCGACGCATGTGATGCTGATGGCGGCGTCTCTCGCCAGGGGCGACACGATCATCGAGAACCCGGCGCGCGAGCCGGAAGTCGTCAACCTTGCCGACTGCCTCAACGCCATGGGCGCGAAGGTTTCCGGTGCTGGCACCGACACCATCACGATTGATGGCGTAGAGCGTCTGCACACCGCCACTTACAAAGTCATGCCTGACCGCATCGAGACCGGCACCTACGCCATGGCGGTCGCGGCGGCCGGCGGCGATGTGCTGCTCGAAGGCGCGCGGGCGGCCGATCTGAGCGAGGCGCTGAACGTGCTCCGCAGCGCCGGGGTCGAAATCGTCGAGACCGACCGCGGCATCAAGGTTTCACGCAATGGCGCGGCGGTCGGCGCGGTGGACGTGGAGACGCAGCCTTTCCCCGGCTTTCCGACCGACCTGCAGGCTCAGCTCATGGCGCTGATGGCCACGGCGTCGGGCGAATCGCGCATCCGCGAGACGATTTTCGAGAACCGCTTCATGCACGTGCAGGAACTGGCGCGGCTGGGCGCGGACATCACCATCAGCGGCGACACCGCTCATGTGAAGGGCGTGGCCGCGCTGCGCGGCGCAGAGGTGATGGCCACGGACCTGCGGGCGTCGGTGTCGCTGGTTATAGGCGGGCTGATCGCGCGCGGCGAGACGGAGATCAACCGCGTCTATCACTTGGACCGCGGTTTCGAGCGGCTGGAGGAGAAGCTCAGCAACTGCGGTGCCGAGATCGAACGGATTCAGGCGCAGTAAGAACGGCATTCCGCCGATGCACGCCGGAACGCATCCCGGAAACCGCGTACGACAGGTTGGGGGGAGGAGCGCGGGACGGAAAGGCGCCACCGGGGATGTGTGACAGCGCGGCAGGCTACACCGAGAACGAGGTTCCGCAGCCGCATGACGCGGTGGCGTTGGGGTTGTTGATCCTGAAGGACGCCCCGATCAGATCGTCGACGAAGTCGATCTCCGCACCCGTCATGAACGGCATGGACACCTCGTCGATGAGGACGGTCACGCCTTCCTTTTCAATGGCGTAGTCCGTGGCCTCACGCTCCCTGACCAGATCGAACGAATATTGGAAGCCTGAACACCCGCCCGCTTTCACGCTGACGCGAAGCATGGCCGGCGCCATCTCGGCGGCTATGATCTCGCTGATGCGCCGCGCGGCGCGGTCTGTCAGGCGAACGGCTGTCATCGTCATGGGATTCGAATCGCTTAACATTGGCCTCAGCGTAAGTTTAGCACTATGCAAGTAGGGATTCCGGGGCTTTTGTCAATCAATCCCCGACAGAATGCCGCCGGATATCTCCGCATGCGGGAATAATCCGCAACGAATGTCGCAAAACGGCAGGACGAGAGTTCATGACGCCCCATCCACGGCTTATCAAGCGGCCCGTCGCCGTTTACGCCTGTTCCGGCGAATCGAGCCGGGGCCGGCTGCATCCGGAGCCGGAATGCGATCTGCGCACGCCCTACCAGCGCGACCGCGACCGGATCATCCACTCATCGGCGTTCC
>JBNKDX010000238.1:0-4422 GCA_050288485.1 Rhodomicrobiaceae bacterium
GATGACGATACTGGGCGATATTGCAGCCTATAAACGCGAGGAAATCGCCGCGGCCAAGGCCGCAATGTCCCTTTCAGCCGTCGAGGCGGAAGCCAGGGCCGCGCCGCCGGTGCGTCCTTTCGGCGCCACCATCATGGCCTGTGCCGAGGAAAACCGTTACGCCCTCATCGCCGAGATCAAGAAAGCCAGCCCGTCGCGGGGTCTGATCCGCGAGGATTTCAACCCCGCCAAGCTCGCGTTGGCCTACGCCGCAGGGGGAGCGGCCTGCCTGTCCGTGCTGACCGACACGCCGTCCTTCCAGGGGCGCCGCGACCACCTGCTGGAGGCCCGCGCGGTCTGCGCGCTGCCGGTCCTGCGCAAGGACTTCATGCTCGACCCCTACCAGATTCCGCAGTCGCGGGCCTGGGGCGCCGACTGCATCCTCATCATCATGGCGGCGGTGGACGATTTCCTCGCCATGGAATTGGCGGGCGCGGCGAACGACTGGGGCATGGACGTGCTCGCTGAAGTGCACGACGAGGACGAACTGGAGCGCGCGCTCAGCCTGCCGACCTCGCTCATCGGCATCAACAACCGCAATCTGAAGACCTTCGAAACCACGCTGGAGGTCACCGAGCGCCTGATGCCGCTGGTGCCGCACGGCAGGCTCACGGTGAGCGAAAGCGGCATCTTCACCAATGACGACATTCAGCGGCTCGCGGCAGCGGGCGCGCATGCCTTCCTCGTCGGCGAAAGCCTGATGCGGCAGGAGAATGTCGCCTGCGCCACGCGCAAGCTTCTCGGTTTCGGCGATGAAAGCGCGATCGCGGGCGGCCTTCGCGAGACGGCGCTTTGACGTCCCCCCTTTCGCATATCAACGAACGCGGCGAAGCGCATATGGTGGACGTGTCCGACAAGACCGTCACCGCCCGGGTGGCCGTTGCCGAGGGTTTCGTCCGCATGCGACCGGAAACGCTGGCGCTGATCCGCGAGGGCGCCGCCGCGAAGGGCGATGTGCTGGCGACGGCGCGTATAGCGGGCATCATGGCGGCGAAGAAGACGCACGAGTTGATTCCGTTGTGCCATCCGCTCCCGGTGACGAAGGTGACGGTGGATTTCGAGGAGGCTGCCGCGCCGCCCGGCATCCGCGTCGAGGCGCTGGTGAAAGTCACCGGGCAGACTGGCGTGGAAATGGAGGCGCTGACTGCCGTGTCGGTGGCTTGCCTGACGATCTACGACATGCTGAAAGCCGCCGACAAGGCCATGAGCTTCGAGGGTATCCGGCTTTTGGAGAAATCGGGCGGCCGTTCCGGAGATTTTAAGGCCGCCAGATAGGGCTCTCCCGGCGCCTGCAAGCCCGCCGCTGCTCTCGCGTGCCCGGAAGGACGGGCGCGGCGGGCCGGTCAAAGGTATCCCCGCAATAACTGCAAGGCCAACGGCGCCGCTTCTATTCGGGAGGGGGATGGCTTAAGAGAAGGGCGAACACAGGATCCAGAGGCCAGTCCCGCATGCTCTCCGTCGCCGAAGCGCTCACGCATATCACCGCCGGTGTCACCCCGCTCGAAGCTGAAACCGCGCCGCTCGGCGATGCGCTTGGCCGTGTGCTCGCCGCAGACGTCGTCGCCAGCCTGACGCAGCCGCCTTTCCGCTCCTCGGCGATGGACGGCTACGCGGTGCGCAAGGCCGACATCCGGACGCTGCCCGCGCGCCTCAAGCTCATCGGCGAGTCGGCGGCGGGCCACCCCTTCGGCGGCGAAGTGGGGCCGGGCGAGGCCGTGCGAATTTTCACAGGGGCGCCCGTCCCCGGCGGCGCGGATCTCGTCGTCATGCAGGAAAACGTGACGCCGCTCGGACACTACGCCGAGGTGCGCGAACTGAGCGCGGAAGACTTCGTGCGCCCCGAGGGTTTCGACTTCACCGCAGGGCAGGCCGTGCTGGCGGCGGGGCGGCGTCTCACCGCGCGCGATCTGATGCTCGCCGCGCAGGCCAACGCGCCGCTGGTGGCGGTCCGCCGCCAGCCGGTCATCGCCGTTCTCGCCTCGGGCGACGAACTGGTGGAGCCGGGCGAGACGCCGGGCGCAGGACAGATAGTCTCCTCCATCCCGGCGGGCCTCGCCGCGCTCATCGCCCAAGCCGGGGCCAGGCCGCGCTTCCTCGGCATCGCGCGCGACACCATGGCGAGTCTGACGGAAAAGCTCGGCAGGGCGGAGGGAGCCGAAGTTGTCGTCACCATCGGCGGCGCCTCGGTCGGCGAACACGACCTCGTTCGCCAGGCGCTCGAAGAGGCCGGCTTCGCCATCGCCTTTCACAATGTCGCGATGCGTCCCGGCAAGCCGCTCATGTTCGGCGCGCGGGGGCCCTGCCGCGTGCTCGGCCTGCCCGGCAATCCGGTGTCGGCTATGGTCACCGGGCTCATTTTCCTGAAGCCTCTCATTGCCGCGCTGCTTGGTGAAACCGCGCCTGAGCGGCGCCTCGCCGCGCCACTCGCCGAGCCGATCCCCGCGAACGGCCCGCGCCAAGCCTATATGCGGGGGCGGATTACAGCGAGCGGCGCCGTGGAAGCGTTCGCGTCGCAGGATTCCTCCCTCATCACCCGGCTCGCTGCGGCGGACTGTCTGATCATCCGGCCGCCGCACGCTTCGGCCGCCGCTGCGGGCGAAAGCGTACCCATCCTGCCGCTCGACGCCTGAAATCGCTTATCCTGTGAAAAAGTGACAGGCGATGCGCCTAGGGCTTGCGGAACACAACTAGAACACTTATAAACGTTCTTGATTTGTACGGCAAACCGCATCTTGATCCGTATCCTCTGCCGCGGGCCAGTCCAAGGAGGCATTATGCTGACGCCCAAACAGAAAGAACTCCTTCTGTTCATCGATGAGCGGCTCAAAGAGTCGGGCGTGCCTCCCTCCTACGACGAAATGAAGGACGCCCTGGATCTGCGCTCCAAATCGGGCATTCACAGGCTCATCACCGCACTGGAGGAGCGCGGCTTCATCCGCCGCCTTCCACACCGCGCACGCGCCTTAGAGATCGTGAAACTGCCTGAGGCCGTCCAGCAGCGCAGAGGGGCGCGGCCGGGCAGTGGCGCCGTTTCCCGTTTCTCGCCGTCCGTCATCGAGGGTAGCCGCGGACGGGGGTTCAGCGACAGCGCAACCGAAGAACCCGCATTTTCCGTCGGCGTGCCGGTCATGGGCCGTATCGCGGCGGGCGTGCCGCGCTCAGCCATCGAGAACCACAGCCACACGATCGGCATGCCGGAAGAGTTCCTCAGCCAGGGCGAGCATTTCGCCCTGGAGATCAAGGGCGACTCCATGATCGAGGCGGGCATCCTCGACGGCGACACGGTCGTCATCAGGAGGACCGACGCCGCCGCCAACGGCGATATCGTCGTAGCCCTCATCGACGAGGAGGAGGCCACCTTGAAGCGCTTCCGCCGCAAAGGGCAGTCGATTGCGCTGGAGGCGGCTAATCCGGCCTACGAAACGCGCATTTTCGGTCCGGATCGCATCCGTATTCAGGGCAAGCTGATCGGTCTTCTGCGCCGCTACTGAGTTCTTGAACTGCGTCAGTTGCGCCACAGACGGGAAACCTCTCAGCCGCCCGCCATGGTCTTTGGCGGCGCGACGGGCGGTATGATGGCGCGGCGATGCCGCTGCAGAACCCAGGGACGCACGCTCCGCCCGTCCGCCACGGTCTCGGCTACGATAGGGCCATCTCCGCCACCTGCGATCCGTAGGGTATGCGCGCCCTTTTCATGCAGGTCGCGCAGGTCGATGAATATGCGCGGGCCTGCACAGCGCTCGGGCGCCGGGAAGGCGACGATTACGATATCGGCGCGGCGGCAGTCTTCGGCCAGCGCCCCCGGCTGGAGGACGTAGCTCACAAGCCGCCCCTTCACCATCGTTATGCAACTCTGATCATCGCATTGAAAGCGCGCTTTCCTGCGGATGTCTTTCGGCGCTCGCGGGTCGCCATCCGCTTCAAGCCATTTCTCCAGATGAAATACGCCCCTTCTCGTATCCCCGGCGGCCATCTGACCAGCCTGGTCGCGTATGGCGATCACCCTGCCGTCGCGAGCCACCCAGATATCGGGCCGCGCGGAAAAGGGCGCAACCGCCATCCCGGCGCCGATCGCCGCCAGGCCCCAATAGCGCCAGCGGCCGCTCCAGATGATCAGCCACAGCCCCCCCGCCACCATCAACGCGAAGGCCGCATCGGAAAAAGCGGGCGCCGCAATCACCGCGCCCGGCAGGCCGGACACGAAATTCGCGATCGCCATCATGGCGTTGATGCCGCGCTCCATCACCAGAAGCGGCCACGCCTCCAGCCCGAACGGCATAACGAGAAGCGTCAGGAGCGCCATCGGCATCACCGCCAGCGCCTCCACGGGTGAGGCCAGCACATTGCCGAGCACCGAATAGGTGGCGATGCGGTGAAAATGAT
>JBNKDX010000239.1:0-4397 GCA_050288485.1 Rhodomicrobiaceae bacterium
CGGCAGGCCGATGCGGCGGCCTTTGAGATCCTCCGGTTTGCCGATGCCCTTGTCGGTGCGGATGTAGATGGAGGAGTGACGGAAGGCGCGCGAGACGAAAGCCGGAATGGCGATGTAATCGCTGGCGCCGCGCGAAACGCTGAGAACGTAGCTGCTCAGCGACAGCTCCGACACATCGAAAGCGGCGTGCCTGAAGGCGCTGAAGAACGTCTCCTCGGGCGAGAGCGATATGTAGTTGGGGTCCGCACCGTCGATGGCTATCTCGCCGTCGATCAGTGGCCGGGTGCGGTCGTAATTACCGACCGCCACCGAAATTTGCAGCTTTGTCAAAGCGTTTCCCGTTCTTTTCTTACGCGGTGTCCCCCGCGGCGCGATCCTTTCGTCCGAGCCGCGCCGCGGAAAGGTGACCGGTATTCCCCTTACTTGGCGGGTTTCTGCACCAGTGTCGCCAACTGCTCCTTCGTCAGCGGCGCCGGGATGGTCTTGAAGCTCACCGCATCCGTCATGAGCCGGTCGAGACCGATGACCGAGTCGGGATCGAGCAGGCTCTTGGGGAAGAACTCGTCGCGGATCTTCATCGCCCTTTCCGGCGTGGTCTTGGCGAATTCGGCATAGGCTTTCAGCGCGTCCTCGCTGGTGTACATCCAATCGATGGTTTCACGATACGCCTTCATGAACTTGGCGATCGTCTCCTTCTTGTCCTTCAGCGCCGCTTCGTTGGAGATGAGCATGCGGATGGTGGTGCCATGCACGATCTTGGCGTCGTTGGCGCGTGCGACGATGCGGATCTTCTTCTCGTCCAGCGCATCGAACCCGAAAGGCGGCGACGACCAGCCCACGTCGATCTGCCCCGACATGACCTGCGTGAAGGTCGCGGCCGGGCTGCCGGTGGAAGTCGGTTTGGCCTTGAGAGTGAACTCCTTCATGAACGCCTGAACGATGGAATGCGTCGAGGAGCCGTTGGTCGAATAGGCGATCGTCGTCTTCTCGGTGGCATCCTTGATCGTCTTCAGCTTGGAATCGGCGCGCGCGTACCAGAAATCGGCTGCGCCCGTCGCCTGACCGCCGATGATGCGCACCGGAGCTCCCTTGCTGAACGCACCGAGCACACCGAGCGTCCCCGCGGCCACGCCGATGTCGGCGCTGCCTGAGATGACGGCCTGCTGCGTCTCGCCGCCGCCTCGCGTATAGAGGATCTCAAGCTCCAGTCCCTGCTTTTTGAAGATCCCGGCCTTCTGGCCGAGTTCGGCAATGGCGGTGTCCCAGTTGCCGCGCTGGCCGACCGCCAGCTTCAGGGTTTCGGCGGATGCCGACCCCGTGAACGCCGCAGCGGCCATCAGCCCGCAAGCGGCCAAAGCACCGATGTATTTTTGTGCCCTCATGTAAATTCTCCTTTTCCCTCTAATATAAGCCCCGCATCAAGCCCTCGATACAAACTTTTCCATAAAGCCGTTCAAAATAGCGGCTAGTGTAAATACCACGATCAACATGGCGTACATGTCAGGCATATTGAATTCTTGATAGCTCTGGATGATGAGAAAGCCGATCCCCTTGTTGGAAAGCTTTGTTTCAGCCAGAAGAACGCCGATAATCGCAACTCCGAGGCCGAGACGCAAGCCATTGATGACCGGCGCGGCCATGGCGGGGATGTAAACCTTCGTCGCCATCTGCAGCGGCGTCGCCCGGAAGGAGCGCCCGACGCGGACCAGCACTTCGTCGATCCCGCGCCGGCCGGCCGCCGTGCTCAGCGCGACGGGAAAGAAGCAGGACAGGGCGCCCATCGCGATCTTCGACGGCATGCCTAGGCCGAACCACATGATCATGACGGGGAAGAAAATGATCTTCGGTGTCGGGCCGATATAATAAAGGAACGGCTCGTAGGCGCGCGTGAAGAACGGACTGCCGCCGATGACGATCCCGGTCACAATTCCCGCCGTCCCTCCGATGGCCATGGCGGCAGCGACCTCCCATGCCGACACACCGAGATTGCCATAGAACTCGCCGCGGCCGAGGAGCTGTATGAATGCATCGGCGATTCTGATGAGCGACGGCACCACGTCCTCGAACAAAAGGCCCGATCGCGCCAGCGCTTCCCACAGCACGAGCACCGTTGCGATGATGACGAGTCGCGTCATCAACACAGGTCCCGGCGCGGCAGGGGCGCCTATCCGGTTCAGCGTACCGGCCGCAGCCATCGTTCCACTCGCTCCAAAGCCGCAAAGATGATGACGCTGATCAGGATCACGAACGTGATCGTGGCGTAAGTGCCCGCCAGATCGTAACGCTCGGCCAGATCATTGATAAGTTGCCCCAACCCCCCGAAATTGATGAGGAACTCCATACCCACCACATTGATGAGCGCGAAGATCAGTCCCAGTCTGATGCCCGTAAAAATAGCGGGGACGGCTGCCGGAAATTGCACCTTCCAGAACAGCAGGCGGCCGCCGAGATTGAAGGAATGCCCGACGTCGATCAGAACCGGGCGCACGGCCTGAAGCCCCTCCAGCGTTTTGAGGACCACCGGCGCCAGACCGGAAAGAAAACCCATCGCAATGATGGTGAGCGACGAGCGCCCGAAAATGACAAGGAAGAGCGGATAGGCGAGCACGAGAGGCGCAGCCGCGAACGCAGCCACCCAGGCCACCGCCGCCTGACGCAACACCACCCAGCGATGCAGCGCGACCCCGCAGGCGAAGCCGAAGGTCGCGGCGAGCAGCCCGGCGGCGAAAGCTTCGCCAAATGTCAGCAGGAAGCGTTGCGGGATGTTTTCTTCCGTAATCACACGGCCGAAACTGGCGAGAACTTCCGAAGGCAGAGGTATGATGTAACGGTTGAGATATCCCAGCCGCAGAAGCACCTCGACGGCCGCAAAAATGGCGGCCAGTGTCGCAACACCGGTAAGGGGGGGCAGGTAACGCTCGCGCAGGACTGTGGCGTGAGCGCTCATTCGTGCCGATTCCTCCGGCCTCGCGCCTCGGTTTCGCTCATTCCACGGCTCGCCTCCTCGCGCAGATCCGTCCACAGCAGCGCCACATAATGGCCGAACGCGTCGCTGCTTACGACTTCAGAGCTACGCGGCCGGGGCAGGTCGATTTCGACGACTCTTTTCACACGCCCCGGCCGGTAGCTCATCACCACAGTACGATCGGATAGCTGTACGGCCTCGGTTATACTATGGGTGATCAACAAGCTGGTCTGCTTAAGGCTCTGATGAATTTGTAAAATCTTATCGCCCAGCAGGAAACGGGTCTGCTCGTCCAGCGCGCCGAACGGCTCGTCCATCAACAGGATCTGCGGCTCGAAAGCCAGCGTCCGCGCGATGGCGACGCGCTGGCGCATGCCGCCCGACAGCTCGGCGGGATACCGCTTTTCGAACCCGGTCAGCCCCACCATTTCGATGAAGCGCCGGGCGCGGTCATGACGCTCAGCCCGCGCCATGCCCTGGATTTCGAGCGGAAACGCGACATTGTCGAGCACGGTCCGCCACGGGAACGCCGACTCCTCCTGAAACACCATGCCGATGGCCGGATGAGGACCGGAAACGGTATCTTCGCCGACGCGGACGCGGCCTTCATACCCCCCGGTCAGGCCGCCGATGATGTTGAAAAGCGTCGACTTGCCACAGCCGGAAGGGCCGATAACGGAGACGAACTCGCCTGCCTTCACATCGATGGAGATATCCTCGATGGCTGTAAGCGGTCCTTCCGGCGTGTGGTAGCGTTTCGTGACGCCCTCAATGCTCAGAGCATTCGCCGCCCCCGTCCCGTCAGCCGAGAGACGTCCGAACGCGATCATCCGGACACCCTTCGTACCGGCGCGGCGCATGTCCATGTACACCTGACACCTCGCGTTCCCCTGAAGGTCCTGTTCTGCATCCCGGCTTTGTCTTCCTTGTCTACTTAAGAGCCTCACCGGCGCCCGTGTTGTCCAAAACAATTTTCCTAGGGCAATCATATAGAATTTTAATCCCATGCACTAAATGCTTCATCGCGCAGCAGCAAATTGAAATTATCGGAAAAAACGCCCAATTAATCCGTTTCCTATAGAAATGGCAGTGCTGGGCGAAAGAAATTGTATTGGACGCAGGCCGCCGAAAAACACTCCATAGCATTTTAGCAAGCGGATGAACTTCCATGTCTGAACGAAGCGTTCCGCCGTCGCGCAGTAAGGGAATTACCGAGGGGAAGACCAGCGCCCCCGGAAGGATGCGCAGCGGCGATCCTGCGTTCATTGAACGTCCGGTTTATGCTGCGGCCATGCCGGAGCCGGTATTCGGCAGCGATGTTATAGCCGAGGCCCTGCGCGCCGTGGGAGTGCCTTATGTCGCACTCAATCCGGGCGCCAGTTTCCGCGGCCTGCATGACAGCCTCGTCAACCATCTCGGAAACGAGGAGCCG
>JBNKDX010000240.1:0-4397 GCA_050288485.1 Rhodomicrobiaceae bacterium
CCAAACTCCTGACCAGCGCCACCGGCATCCTGCCGCTATGGCCGCTTGAACTCGCCGTATCGCACCTTGCCGTCAATATCGCGCGAAGCCGTCCCGGCCTGCTCGACCGGCTCGGCGAACACGCCGAAAAAACGGTAGCCGTCGCTCCCAGCGACATAGACGCCGTTTTCCTGATGAAACTTGGGCCGCATGAGCCCTCCGTCAAAGCCACCCGGAATGCCGAACCCGGCAGCTTCGACGCGCGCATCAGCGGTCCTCTTCTGGCGCTGATCGATCTCGTGGAGGGCCGCATGGATGGCGATGCGCTGTTTTTCTCGCGGGAAATCACCATCGACGGCGACATGGAAACCGTGGTGGCGCTGCGCAATGCGCTGGACGCCGAGGGGCTCGACCTCATCGAGGAAGCGGCCCGGCCGTTCGGTCCGCTCGGGAGCGGCATGAGCCGAATCGGGCGCAGCGCGCTGGACCTCCTGCGGTCCCGCCTCGCCGGGGCCGCATCGGACCGGACGGCATCATGACGACAACCGCGAAGCCGCTCGAACTCGTCTGCCCTGCCGGAACGCCCGCCGCGCTCCGCGCCGCTGTCGATGCTGGCGCCGACGCCGTCTATTGCGGTTTTGCCGACGAAACCAACGCCCGGAACTTCCCTGGGTTGAATTTTGGCCGCGTGGAGATGGACGAGAGCATCGCCTACGCCCATGCGAACAGAGCGAAGGTGCTGGTGGCGATCAACACCTTTCCGCGCGCGGGTGCGCCGGAACTCTGGCGCCGGGCTGTGGACGACGCGGCCACATTCGGCGCCGACGCCGTGATCCTCTGCGACATTGGTCTTCTGGATTACGCGGCGCGGCGGCATCCCGGGCTGAGGCTGCATCTTTCGGTACAGGCGGCGGCGTCGACGCCGGAGGCCATCGGCTATTATACCCGCGCCTTCGGCGTGAAGCGCGTGGTCCTGCCCCGCGTGCTGAGCGTGGAGGAGATCGCCAGGCTGGCCGCTCAAATCACGTGCGAAACGGAGGTTTTCGTGTTCGGCGGTCTTTGTGTGATGGCGGAAGGACGGTGTTCGCTTTCCTCCTACGCAACGGGGAAGTCGCCGAACATGCATGGCGTCTGCTCGCCGCCGAGCCACATCAGCTACCGCGAGGAAAAGGGCGAACTCGTATCCCGGCTGGGCGACTACACCATCAATCGCATCGAGGCGGGCGCGCCTGCCGCCTATCCCACCTTGTGCAAGGGGCGCTTCGTCACGGCAAAGTATACGGGCCACATCTTCGAGGATCCCGTGAGCCTGAATGCGGCGGCGTTGCTGCCGGGGCTGGTCAAGGCGGGTGTGACGGCGATCAAGATCGAGGGGCGTCAGCGCGGCCGCGCTTACATCGAGTCCGTGGTGCGCACGTTCCGGGATGCCGTCGATGCGCTGGCGGCAGGCAAGCCAGTGGATACCAGGCGGCTGCTGGCCCTGGCGGAAGGTCAGGCGGAAACGCAGGGCGCCTACAAGAAAACCTGGCGCTGAGAAGGAACGATGGTGACGCGCCAAGCCCGGACGAGGCGGGAATTCCACGCATGCCGATGACACTGACCATGGGGCCGCTGCTGTTCAACTGGGCCCCTGAACGATGGCGCGATTTCTACGCGCGGATCGCCGACGAGGCTCCGGTTGACTTCGTTTGCCTGGGCGAGGTGGTGTGTTCCAAGCGCGCGCCATTCTATGCCAACCTGATCGCAGACACGGTGGCGCGGCTTGAGAGCGCCGGGAAGACGGTGATCTTCTCCACGCTGATCCTGCCGACGCTCGACCGGGAGCGGCAACAGATCGCCGAACTGGCGGCGACGCCCGGTCTCTTCGTCGAAGCCAACGACGTTTCCGCGCTCGCGCATCTTGGCGGGCGGCCGCATGCCATCGGCCCCTATGTCAACGTCTACAACGAGGCGACGCTCGCCTATCTCGCCGCCCAGGGCGCGACGCGGGTCTGCCTGCCGCCGGAACTGCCGTTTTCCTCCGTCCAGGCGATGATGCAGGGCCTGCCCCCGGGCGTGGCCCTGGAGATTTTCGCTTTCGGGCGCGTGCCGCTTGCCATCGCGGCGCGTTGCTATCATGCCCGCGTACACGGTCTGGCGAAGGACAGTTGCCAGTTTGTCTGCGCGGAAGACACCGACGGCCTCGAAGTCGATACGCTCGACGGCGAGCCGTTTCTGACGGTCAACGGCGTGCAAACGCTGTCGCGCACCTTCGCAAATCTCCTCGCGGACATCCCGGCGCTGACGGCCGCGGGCGTTTCCGGCCTGCGGCTGTCGCCGCAAAGCTGCGACATGGTCGCCGTGGCGCGCCTGTTCCGCGACGTCATCGACGGGCGCCGCGAGCCGGGATCGGCGGAGGAAGAGCTGCGCGGCCTTGCCCCAATCTTGCTCGCAACGCGGCCATAGAATACCTGAATACCCGTCCGAAACGCCTTGAATAGCGGGCATCGTTCGCGATTCTCCGGCAGCGCTCCCGTTTGCCGGAGGCAGGCTCCGACAGGACGGCGAAAGCTTGCGGCGGATCACGCAAAGATAGTCCTTGACTTCGCGGCGGAAGACGGCCGGATTCACGCCCATGAAACTGGCGGCCCTTGGCGAGGGGCGGAGGGTTAGGAAACGGGTTATGGCAAAAGATTATCTCGACGCGAAGGGGCGCCCCATTGTGGCGATCACCGGCACGGGCGTCATCACCTCCCTCGGACAGGGCAAGGACGAGAACTGGCGCAATCTGACGGCGGGACGCTCCGGTATCCGGCACATTACGCGGTTCCCAACCGAGGGCCTGCGCACGACGATCGCGGGTACGGTCGATTTCGTGAAACCCGAACCGTTCACCGGCGCGCAGCTCGTGATGGACCTCGCCACCATCGCCGCCACCGAGGCGCTCGAAGAGGCAGGGCTCGCCGGCCGTTCCGCCTTTCCTGGCCCCCTTTTCCTCGCCACGCCGCCCGCCGAACTCGAATGGCCGCTGCGCCGCGAGCTGTTCGCCGCCTGCGAGGACGAGAGCCTGACCGGTTATCAGCGGCTTCTGGCCGCCGCGCGCACGGGCAAATTCGAGGATCAGTTCCGCCTGTTCCAGTTCGCCAGCGTCGCCGAACATCTGGCCGATCATTTCGGCACGCGCGGCCTGCCGGTGTCGATCTCGACGGCCTGCGCATCGGGCGCAACCGCGATCCAGTCCGGCGCCGAAGCGATCCGCCGCGGCGAGACGGACGCCGCCCTGTGCATCGGCACGGATGCTTCAGTGCAGCTCGAAGCGCTGATCCGCTTTTCGCTGCTCTCGGCGCTCTCCTCGCACAACGAGCCGCCGGAAAAGGCGTCGAAGCCGTTCTCCAAGAACCGCGATGGCTTCATCATGGCCGAGGGCTCGGGCGCGCTGGTGCTCGAATCCCTGAGCGCGGCCAGGGCGCGCGGAGCGCAAGTCCTCGGCATCGTGCGCGGCTGCGGTGAAAAGGCCGACGACTATCACCGCACGCGCTCGCGCCCCGACGGCGCCGCCATCATCGGCGCCATCCGCAACGCCATGCTCGACGCCGCAGCCGAACCGGAGGAGATCGGCTACATCAACGCCCACGGCACGTCCACGCCGGAGAACGATAAGATGGAGTATATTTCGCTGAAGGCGGTGCTCGGCGATCACGTCGCGAAGACGCCGATCAGCTCGAACAAGTCGATGATCGGACACACGCTTTCGGCAGCGGGCGCGATCGAGGCGGTTTTCTCGTTGATGACGCTGCGCACGGGCGTGCTGCCGCCGACCATCAATTACGATATGCCGGACCCGGACATCCCGCTCGACGTGGTGCCGAACGCGGCTCGCGAGGTCAGCGGCGTCAAAGCGGTGCTGTCCAACTCCTTCGGCTTCGGCGGACAGAATGCGTGCCTGGTGCTGGCGGCGGCGTAGGCGGGCGCGTTCAGGTCACGCGGGCATCACGCCAGTTTGACGGCCCGCACATTTCCCCGCGCTTGCAAGCGGCCATCCAGGTATGCACAAGCTTACCGTGCAACCTGAGCGGGTCGCACCTGTTTTCGGCCCGCTCCTCATCCCGCCGGAGAGTATGGCAGCCCTTCCCTTGAAAGACGGCACGCCCGATAGCAGCGGCCCCGAGCACACGAAAACGGCCTTCCTGCGGGCGCTGCCGTTCATCGCCCTGGCCGCAGCGGGTGCGACGGTCTGGTGGCTCGGGCTGATGGACGCGCTGTCGCTGCACACACTAGCCATACGGGGGGAGGAGTGGCGAGCCTGGGTGGATGAGCGCACCCTCCTGGCAGTCTCCATCTACGCGTCGATCTATGCCGCGGCCGTTGCGTTGTCGATGCCCGTCGCCGCGCCGCTGACCGTGATGGGAGGCTTCCTTTTCGGCTGGCTGCTCGGCGGC
>JBNKDX010000241.1:0-4373 GCA_050288485.1 Rhodomicrobiaceae bacterium
CAACAAAGACCCCGCCGTGTTGCTCATCATCCGGAAAACGCCGGAAAGCAACGCCGTACAAACCGTCGATGCCGTTTACGAGCTGTTGCCGAAAGTGAAGAAGCTTCTGCCGCCGGATGTGCAACTCGCCATCATGGCCGACCGCACCACCACACTGCGCAAGAGCATCGAGGATTTCGAGTTCACTTTCCTCGCCAGCGTGCTCCTGGTGACGCTCGTCGTTTTCGTCTTCGTGCGGCGGCGCGTGCCGACCTTCGCGGCGATGCTCGCGGTGCCCTTATCGCTCGCGGGAACCGTGGTGCTGATGTGGTTCAGCGGGTTCATGCTCGACAATGTATCCCTCCTTGCGCTGACGATATCGGTCGGCTTCGTCGTGGACGACGCCATCGTGGTCATCGAGAACTGCTACCGCAACATGGAACGCGGCATGCCGCCCCTCGCGGCGGCGCTCGCGGGCGCGCGCCAGATCGGTTTCACCATCGTCTCCATCAGCCTGTCGCTCGTCGCCGCCTTCATCCCGCTGTTCTTCATGGGCGGCGTTATGGGCAAGGTCCTGCAGGAGTTCGCCTGGACGCTCACATTCGCCATCCTGATTTCGGCCGTCATCTCGCTGACGCTGACGCCCATGCTCAGCGGGCGCTTTATGACCGCGTTGCCGCGCCACGGCGAAACCTGGCTCGACCGGCGTATCGAACCGCTTCTCGACCGGCTGACGCGCTTCTACGCCCGTACCCTGGAGGCAGCGTTGCGGCGCCGCTGGCTGATGACGGCGGCGACGCTTTCCGTGCTCGGGCTGACCGTGCCATTATTCATGCAACTGCCGCAGAGCATGATTCCGCGCGGCGACGCCAGTCTCGTCATCGGTTACACGCGCGCGGCGCCGGATATTTCCTACGACGCGATCCTGAAGCTGCAGAAAGAGGTGAGCGAAATCGTGCTCGGAGACCGTGACGTGCTGAGCGTCGGCGCGACGGTGGGCGGTTCGTCCGGGCACGGATCGAATAATATGGGCCGCTTCTATGTCACGCTGAAACCGGACCGTTCCGCCACTGCGCTCAAGGTCATCGACCGGCTGCGCAAAAGGATGAAGGCGCTGAGGGGAGCGGAAGTGTCGATGTTCCCGGCGTCGGAAATCCCTTCCGGCGGTCACGACACGCGGTCCAGTTACCAGATCACGCTGTGGGGCATGGACCTGCAGGAGCTGGACGAATGGGCGCCGAAGGTTGCCGAGCGCATGAAAGGCGTCGAAGGGGTGACGGACGTGAATACCGACCGCGAGGCGGGCGGGCCGGAAGCGCGCGTCGTCGTCGACCGGCTGAACGCTTCGCGTCTCGGCGTGTCGATGCGCGCCGTGGACAACGCGCTCAACGATGCCTTCAGTCAGCGGCAGATTTCGACCATCTATGGGGAGCGCAATCAATACAAGGTCGTTCTGGAGGCCGATCCCGCCCTGCAGCGCGATCCGGGCGTGTTGTCGCGCGTCGCCGTGACCGGCCGGGGAGGCAACGAGGTTCCGCTGGCGTCGATGGCGAAAATCGAGATGGCGTCCGCACCGCTCGTCGTCAGTCATCAGGGGCAGTTTCCCTCGATCACCGTCAGCTTCAACCTGAAGCAGGGCACGACGCTCGATGCCGCGCTCTCGAATAGCCTGGATGCCATAGAGCGCATGCACCTGCCCGAAGGCATCCATATTGCGCTCTCCGGCGAAACGGAAGACCAGCACCGGCAGGGAACTGCGCAGCCGCTTCTCATCCTCGCCGCGCTGGTGACGGTCTATCTCGTGCTCGGCATTCTGTACGAAGACCTCGTGCACCCGCTGACGATCCTGTCCACGCTGCCTTCGGCGGGCTTCGGCGCGCTGATGACGCTGCACGCGACCGGCACCGAATTCTCGCTCATCGCGCTCATCGGCATCATCCTGCTCATCGGCATCGTGAAGAAGAACGGCATCATGCTGGTGGATTTCGCGCTCGAAGCCGAACGCAAGCACGGCCTGCCGGGCGCCGAGGCCATCCGGCAGGCCTGCATGGACCGCTTCCGCCCCATCCTCATGACCTCGCTCGCCGCCATGCTGTGCGCGGCGCCGCTCCTCCTGGCGACGGGACCGGGGTCGGAACTGCGCACTCCGCTGGGACTGACGATCATTGGCGGCCTGACGGCTTCGCAACTGATGACGGTCTACACCACGCCAGTCATCTATCTGTGGCTGGACAAACTCCGCTGGCGAGTGCGCCGGAAGCGGCAGTTGGCCCAAAGTCAGGCGCAACAATAACCGCAGCTTTCGCGGCGCTGTTCCCTCACCCGGCGCCTGACAGCGCCGCCATCCGTTTTGCCGCCAGTTCGGCCCAGACCATTCGCAGGTGCAGCATTTTTTCGCCTTGCAGTATGCCGCGTCTTGTTTCACTGTTGCTGACATCTTCCACAACTGGCGCCGCCCGGCAACTATCGCCGCGTGCGGTCTTTCAAGGGCAGGGCTTTGACCGCCAGGCTTTATCTCCGGCCGACCGGGCTGCTATGGGGCGACGTGGCCGCCGAGGGGCGCCGCGACGGCGCCTGTCTTCCTCTCGCGGGCGGCTCGGCGGCATTCTCCGTCGTCGAGGTCATCGAGGGCGCTCCGCGCGCGGCCACGCGGCGGCTCGTCCCCGCGCGCGACCTTGCAGCAAGCCGGGAAAGCGCAGTCCAATCAGGGCTCACGTGTCTGACGGCGCGGCGTGAGCCGCTCGCGGGCGTGCCGCTCGACCGGACGCGGATCATGGGCATCGTCAACGTGACGCCGGACAGCTTTTCCGACGGCGGCGATTTCATAGCTGCCGAGGCCGCCGAGGCTCAGGCCCGCAAGCTGATGGCGGAAGGCGCGGATTTCATCGACATCGGCGGCGAATCGACGCGTCCCGGCTCGATGGACGTGGACGAAGCCGAGGAACTGCGCCGCGTCTGCCCCGTTATCGAAGGACTCCAGGGAAGCGGCGCTGTCATCTCCATCGACACGCGCAAGGCCGCGATCATGGAAGCCGCCGCCGCGCGCGGCGCCGCGGTCGTCAACGACGTCTCGGCGCTGACCTATGACGGCGAGGCGCTGGCCGTGGCGGCGACGCTCGGCTTGCCGGTGGTGCTGATGCACGCGCAGGGCGATCCGCGCACCATGCAGGACAACCCCGTTTATGACGACGTTGTGCTGGAGGTCTACGGCTATCTCGAAGCGCGTATCGAGGCGGCCGTCGCCGCCGGTATCAGCCGTAGCCGGCTCGTCGCCGATCCCGGCATCGGTTTCGGCAAGACGCTTGACCACAATCTCGCGCTGCTCAGCCGTCTGAGCCTGTTCCACGGGCTGGGCGTGCCCGTGCTGCTCGGCGCGTCGCGCAAGCGGATCATCGGTTCGATCACCGGCAAGGCCGCTGCAAAGGAACGTATGCCCGGCAGCCTCGGCGTGGCGATCGCGGGCGCGGCGCAGGGCGTTCAGATCGTTCGTGTGCACGATGTTGACGAGACGCGGCAGGCGCTCGATGTGTGGTCGGCGTCGATCACGGGTTACGGCCCAGAATAATCGGCGGCGTTCTTGCTATGTTTGCAATAATTTGATGCTTAAGTTTACTGGTTTGGCGGCGGATGCGGTGATATAGGGGGAATAGCTGCGGCAGTGTACTGAACAATATCCGTCCTCGTGAAGATGCGCTGCTGAAATGGTTTTGTAAATATTCGCGAGCATTTACCGGCGTTTCGTTTAACGCGAATATCATAGCATCAGACACGGGAGTTCTTGATGTCTCGCAGACTTTTCGGCACGGACGGCATTCGCGGACAGGCCAACACCCAGCCCATGACCGCCGAAACCGCCATGAAGGTGGGCATGGCGGCGGGCCGTCTGTTCAGCAATGGCGAGCACCGCCACCGCGTCGTCATCGGCAAGGACACGCGCCTGTCCTGCTACACCATCGAGTCCGCGCTGCAGGCGGGGTTCACCTCCGTCGGCATGGATGTCTTTCTTCTCGGCCCGGTGCCCACCCCTGCGGTCGCCATGCTGACGCGTTCGTTGCGCGCCGACCTCGGGGTCATGATTTCAGCGTCGCACAACCCCTTCCAGGACAACGGCATCAAGATTTTCGACAACGACGGCTACAAGCTGTCCGACGAGAACGAAGACCGCATCCAGGCGTGCGTTGAGGGCGACACCGCCGGGCTCCTGGCCGCGCCCGAGAAGATGGGCCGCGCCAAGCGCATCGAAGGCATGTTCGACCGCTACATCGAATATGCGAAACGCACGCTGGACCGCAAAATCCGCCTCGACGGCCTGAAGGTCGTCATCGACTGCGCCAATGGCGCCGCCTATCGGGTCGCGCCGGACGCGCTTTGGGAATTGGGCGCCGACGTCGTGC
>JBNKDX010000242.1:0-4371 GCA_050288485.1 Rhodomicrobiaceae bacterium
GCCGCCGGCGCCCACGAGATTGACCACCCGGCGGGTCAGGAAGTCCGCTTCGGCCTCTTCCAAGGTCACCTGGCAGGAGAGCCCGGTTTCGCAATCACGACACAGGCGACACTCCATGGCGATGAGCAGCGGCAGATCGCCGGGCTACCGGCGCGGTTCCTCGACATGTATGGCGAAACCTACGCGATCGAGGGCATCCGCCCCGCCTTTGACCGCGGGCGGCTGCACAAATACACGTTCCGCAGCGATACACGCGCCTTCGAAATCCTGCTTCTGTTCGCCGACAAGGCCCTGCCGCCCGCGCTCGATGGCATTGTCGCCAGCTTCCGCCCCGGCGGCAGCGCCGCCACGGTCGCCCGGGACACACCGAACGCCGCAGCTAAACCGGCGGCTGCCGTCTTTCGGCGCTTCGGCAGGGACTGCGTGAACGTCGATCTCGCGAACTGGCGTCATTCGGCGCGCGGCGTGTTGCAGAGCCGTCCGCAGGCTCATCTCGCCTGGGTGCTGCTCTGCCGCAACCGCAGCTATCCCGTCTTCGGCGCCCGTTTCGACTACGATCCGCAGGGCGCAACCAAGGATTTCTTCCACCCCCTATACTTGGAAATGCTTGAGGCGAACGGTCATAGGCCGTTTTCCTTCGTTGCGGTCAACGACAATCTCGCAATTCATGTGAGCGGCGGGAAGGAAGCAGAACTTGCAATTGATACGGAAGACCTTACCAACAAGGACGGGAGCACCCCTCAAGGCGGAATGGCGGATGTCGTAACGGAGCCAAAACGAGTCGAGCCGGTTGCCGCAAAGGACGCCGCCATCGGTGCCACCGGCGATCCGCTAACGCCGCTCGGCGAGGAGGCAACGCAGACGGTGGTGCTCTTCGATGGCCGGACTCTGGGGGAGCGCTGGTCGACATATAGCGCCCATGGCGGCGACTACCGCGCTTATGCCCGGTTCGAAGGCGGCGCGCTTTTCGTCGATATGCCGGAAAAATCCGCCTGGGCCAAAACGGGGCTTTACTCCGAACCTGCCCTCGTCTTTCTCGACCGTTTCGGCGAGGGGGCCGAGGTGAGCCTCACCTTCACCTTCGATCCGGCACGCACCACCGGTTTCGTCATCGCCCTTGCCACCCATTACGGCCTCAATGGCAACGATCCAGGGTACCCGCGCTTCTTGATGCACTGGCGAAAGCAGAAGGATGGCAGCGCCAAGGTCAGCCTCTTTCGCGACCGGGAAGCCGTTCTCGAGACAACACCCGCCAGCGCCGATGCGCCCGGCGAGGTCAAGCTCATCCTGACGCCCGCGGGCATCCGGGTGGCGGCAGCGGGTGTGCCCGGCGACACCATCGCCTGGCCGGCCGCAGCAGAGGGACAGGGCTTTCGCGTTTACGTCTACAGCCATCCCGATGCGAGGAACGAGCCGGTGCGGATGGCGTTGCGGCAGATCGTCCTCCAACGCACGGCTGGCAAACGAGCGCCCCGGGCACAACCGGCGACGGGGGTCGAACCGCTGCCTGTGCGGGTGCTCTTCGACGGGCAGCCGGGCGAGCACTGGCAGACCGCCGGGGCGAGCGGCGCCAGCTTTGCCAAACACGGCCGCTTCCAGGCGGGCCGGTTGGTCGTCGAACTGCCCGAGAAGCAAGAAATGTGGGGCAAGATCGGCCTCTTGTCCAACGCGCCGGTGCTCGATTTCAACGAACGCATCGAGTTCGCCTCGCACCTGATCCGCATCAAGGTCGATCCCAAGGCGACGAGCGGCTTCCAGGTCATGTTTCACACCGACAAGATCGCCGACATGTGGAACCAATATCTTTCGGGCGCCGTCTCTTTCATCCGCTATTCGCAGGGCAAATGGGCGGGCAAGCATCTCCTGACCCTGCGCACCGGCAACGGACCTTACGGCATTTGGGAACGCTCGGTCGACTCGGCGTGGGTGGACCAGCACTGGGACGGCACGCTGGAGATCGAAAACGGCGATCGCTGGATGGCGGTGCACCTGCCGGGCGCCGTGTCGCTGCGCGGCACCGGTTTCAACATCGAGAAGGGGTCGCAGAAGCACATGACCGTCTACTGCCACCCCGAAAGGGCATACGGCCCCGCCCGGCTGGAGCTGGAGCGCATCGAAGCGGGCTGGCGAACCCCGGCGGGCATGAGCCAGTCCGACCGCTGGCGCCTCGTTGACGACGCCGCCTTCGACGCCGAGGGCTTCATCGCCAGCCTCGCCGAAGGCATCGACGCCGAAAGCTATGGACAGAAGGAAACCCGATGATGGCGGCACGGAACGCGTACAAATGGCGCGCTGTGGCTTGGCTCGCGCTTATCGCGGCTCTTGTCATCGTCGCGGTCCCGCCCCCCGCTCATGCCGTGCTCGACTGGTTCTACAAGGGCGCGGCCCAGCGCAATAAGGAGGACCGTGAGCGCATCCTCAACATCCTCGCCTATCAGCGTGTCATCGGCTATGACGACAGGGGAAAAATCCTCGTCATCGGCCGGCGCAAGCTGCGCGACTACTACATCGCCCTCTCCACGACCGGCAAGCTGAAGCACATCCCCCAGTTCCATGACGACGAGGAGGGCAAAGGCGCCGGGCAGTTCTGGCAGAACTTCTTCGACAGGAAGGACCACACGCGCGGCGATCTGCCAGCCGTCATGGACCCGTTCGAGAACGACGATCGCGGCCTTGCCACCGCCATGCACAGCCAGTTGCAATCGGGCGGCAGCGGCGCCGGGGGCGACGACTACGCGCTGACCGCCGCCGAACTCAAGCTGCGCGGCATCGATATCCTGGACAAGGAGATGCGGCGCGGCGTGTCGGCGGGCGCCGGAGCCATGATCAAGGCGCTGGGTCTGATGACGGGCGGCACATCGGACGAGGCTGTCGCCTGGATGGAGGACGCGGCGAAGGCGGCGAAGGACATCAAGGACGACCCGGCGGGGGCGTTCAAGAGCCATATCAAAGGCAAGATCGACGAGGAATTGAACAGCCTTTTCGAGGACAAGCTTAAATCGGTGATGGGTGAGGACAATTACAACGCGCTGATGGAGAAATACGCGAGTTACGGCGACAAGCAGCAGCGGTTCAAAGCGCTGATGGAGGATCTTTACCGTACGACCGGCAACTCCCGCTTTCGCACCGCCGCCAAGCTGCTGGAGCAGGCATCCCCTGACGCCATCGCCGAGCGGCTGACGAAAATGGCCATGAAGCAGCCCGCGAAGGCGACCGCCGGTAACAATGGGGCGGAGGGCAAGGGCAAAGACAAACCCAAACCGCCGGAGGAGAAGTCCGCCGCCAAGGACGGCAAGAAAGCCGCCGCCAAGACCTGGGACGACATGAGCGACGCAGAGAAGCGGGAGGCGCTGAAGGCCAACGACCCCGCCGCGTGGAAGGCGTTCGGCGAACTCATGCGCAGCGATCCGAGCCGGGCACTGCAGATTCTCAATGCCAAAGACCTCGCCGACCGCGCCAAGGCGCAACGGGAGAAGATGATGGCGAGCCTGCGGGGGCTCAATCACACCAAGATGCTGGCAACCCTGAAGACCCTCCGCGTGACGCCGCCCGACGATTTCTTCAACTGCCTGTGCCGCGCGGCGGGCTATGGCAGCTCATCGGCGAGCCAGTACTACCACCCCGGCACGATCGGCGAATACAACAAGCGCTATTCCTGCAACCAGCCGGGCGAGCCGTGCGTCGTCTCCGGCTTCGGCTGCTCGCGGCATCCGCTGCCGGGCGGGGCGGAAATCTGGCAGGGCTGCATGGAACGGCATCGGCTCAACACGGTGAAAACCGCCGACGGCAAGATCGACCCCAACTCCGGCGAAACGCTCGATATCTCTGTGGAAAAAGCCCTGCGGGCACGGAAGAAAATGAAGCCATAGCACTCCGGCGGCGAACGCGCCGCCGTTTGATTCCGCACGACGCGGACAAACATCGCCCAGCGCGCCCTTTCACGTCAGGCAAGAGGGGTAGAAGAAGGCGGTGTTACCTTCTTTGACGGCCGGATCAGCACGTAATCGATCCAGATCAATCCAGTGAGCATGGCGTATTGGCATCCCAATAGCCTCCGGCGAAATTTGCCAGAGCCGTCTCGATCTCCCAGAAATTCTGTTGTGACTCGGCGACAAGACCGGTGGTCATCATCGTCTTGAGCGCCTCCAGAAGCGCGCGGTCGGCTTTCTCCCGGGTGATGTCCGGTTGCAACTGGTTACAGTGATGCAGGACGTACTCCCAGTCATGGATGAGATAAGCCGGCACCGAAAGCTCGGTACCATTGATCCGACCCCATGCCAGATAGCAGCGTTCCCTGGCGCGGGTCAAAGCCACATAGAGCATGCGCAAATTTTCGGACAGCAGTTCCTTGTGGGCTTGGAGTTGATCTTC
>JBNKDX010000243.1:0-4348 GCA_050288485.1 Rhodomicrobiaceae bacterium
GAGTGGAGGTTCCTGGAGAAGTTTCGCGATGACGCCGCTCCCGTGAGGCCTGGCTCGCCCGCCCTCCACCGCGCGCCGCTTGCCGTATTCCGCCCTGCCGGTTAGAGCTGGGGCTGAAGCCCCTCCTGCGGACCAGCCATGCCTGAGCTTCCCGAAGTCGAGACCGTGCGACGTGGCCTTGCGCCCGTTCTGGAGGGCGCCGTGTTCGTCCGCGTCCGGCAGCGCCGTGCGGGCCTGCGCTTTCCTTTTCCAGCCAACTTCGCCAGGCGCCTCAAGGGGCGCCGCGCCGAGACGCTGACGCGCCGGGCGAAATATCTGCTGGCGCATCTGGACAACGGCGAGGTGCTGGCCATGCATCTGGGGATGAGCGGCCGTTTCGTCATCGGCGCGAAGGGCGAGCGGGGCGACGCGCGCCACGATCACGTCGTCTTCGAAATGAGCAACGGCGCCGTGATTCGCTACAATGACGCGCGCCGTTTTGGCTCCATGGCGCTTATCCCGGCGGACGCACTCGCGGAACACCCGCTGTTCGCCGGTCTCGGCGTCGAACCGCTCGGGGACGAATTGACGCCGGCGTGGATCGCCGCGCGCGCCTCGGGACGCAGGCAGCCGCTGAAGGCGTTCCTCCTCGATCAGCGCGTCGTGGCGGGCATCGGCAACATCTATGCCTGTGAGGCGCTCTACCGCGCGCGGCTGGCGCCGCAGAAACCTGCGTCAGTCCTGGCCAGCGGAAACGGCGCGCCCACCCCGGCGGCGCGGCGGCTGGTGAAAGCCGTCAAAGCCGTGCTCGCCGAAGCCATCGCCGCGGGCGGCTCCTCCTTGCGCGACTACCGCAAGGCCGACGGCTCGCTCGGCTATTTCCAGCAT
Source organism: Rhodomicrobiaceae bacterium (assembly GCA_050288485.1). Lineage (GTDB taxonomy): Bacteria > Pseudomonadota > Alphaproteobacteria > Rhizobiales > Rhodomicrobiaceae > JARRLC01. Next base: position 868 of record JBNKDX010000243.1, read on the forward strand.
TCCTTCGCCGTTTACGGCCGCGAGGGGCAGGTCTGCCAGCGGCAAGGTTGCGGGGGGATAGTCGAGCGCATGGTTCAAAATGGACGTTCGACGTTTTATTGTCCGCGTTGTCAAACCTAACCCCGGCGCTCATCTTCGAGGACGATCACATGGCATTCGAGACCATTCTTGTCGAAAAGCGGGGCAGGACCGCCCTTATCACGCTGAACCGCCCGCAGGCGCTGAACGCGCTCAACGCCGGTCTGATTTCCGAACTGAACAGCGCGCTGGACGATTTCGAGGCGGACGACGGCGTGGGCTGCATCGTTCTGACGGGATCCGAAAAGGCTTTTGCCGCGGGCGCCGACATCAAGGAAATGCAGGCTCTCACCTACCCCGAAGTCTACAAGATGGACTTCATCACCTCCTGGGAGCGCCTGTCGCGCTGCCGGAAGCCGGTCATCGCCGCGGTGGCGGGTTTCGCGCTGGGCGGCGGCTGCGAACTCGCCATGATGTGCGACTTCATCATCGCCGCCGATACCGCCAAATTCGGCCAGCCGGAGATCAATCTCGGCATCATCCCCGGCGCTGGCGGAACGCAGCGGCTGACGCGCCTTGTGGGCAAGTCGAAGGCGATGGAAATGTGCCTCACCGGGCGGATGATGGACGCCGCGGAGGCCGAGCGCTCCGGGCTGGTGAGCCGGGTCGTGCCTGCCGCCGATCTGCTCGCCGAAGCGTTGAAGGCCGCCGAGAAGATCGCCTCGCTGTCGGCGCCTCCGGTGCTGGCCGCGAAAGAGTGCGTCAATCGCGCCCTGGAGACGTCGCTTGCGGAGGGGGTGCGCTTCGAGCGCCGCTTCTTCCACGCGATGTTCGCGACCGAGGACCAGAAGGAGGGCATGGCTGCCTTCACCGAGAAGCGCAAGCCCGAGTTCAGCAATCGCTGAAGCAGGGCAAGCTCTACAGACCAAGCGGCGTCACCATACGGCGACGGCATGGTTGCGTTGACGAAGTGTCTGTGCGCGCACGGAACGCTTGCGGTGCTCCGCCCGGTTGGGCGAGAATAGCGGGTCTTGTTTCAAATCGAACCGCGATCCGCATATGCCGAAGGTGCGCCCGGCGCTTTTCATCGGGCCGTAACCTTGCGCGAAGGCTGTTGTGGTAGAACCCGGAGTTGGACAGCATGACGCCACGGTATTTCCCGATATGAGCCATGGCACCAACTTCGCCGCGACGATCGTCATGAGTCTCGCCATGGCCTATATCTGGGGCCTGGGCGCGAGGGTTCTGCGGCTGCCGGTGATCATCGGCTACCTCGTGGCGGGGGTCATGGTCGGCCCCAAGACGCCGGGTTTCGTCGCCGATCAGAATCTGACCGCGGAGCTGGCCGAAGTCGGCATCGCGCTGATGATGTTCAAGATCGGCCTGCACTTCTCGCTCCGCGATCTGCTGGCGGTCTGGCATGTGGCGCTCGGAGGCGCCCTGCTCCAAATCACCGCCAGCGCGACGCTGGGCTGGCTGACTGGCTATATGCTCGGCTGGCCGCCCATGGCGTCGATGGTGCTGGGTATGGCCATCGCCATTTCGAGCACGGCGGTCGCGACCAAGGCGCTGGAAGAACGCCAGCAGATAGGGACCCTGGCGGGGCGGATTACGCTGGGCTGGCTCGTGGTCCAGGACATCGTCGTCATCGTCGCCCTGGTTCTGCTGCCCGTCATTGCAATGGGCGCAACGGACGGCGCGGGCATCGTCTGGCTCGGCGCCAGGACGGTCCTGACCGCCTGCGCCGTCATTGCGGCGCTGTACATTGTCGGGAAGTGGCTTTTGCCGCGTCTGCTCGATCTGACGGCGCGGATCGGGTCACAGGAGCTGTTCACCCTCGGCGTCATCGCCATCGCGCTGAGCGTCGCGCTTGGCCTGTCCAAGCTGCTCGGTGTGTCCCTGGCGCTCGGCGCATTCTTCGCCGGGGCCGTTCTTGGCGAGTCGGATCTCAGCCACCAGGCTGCGGCCGAGTCCCTGCCGATTCAGAACATTTTTACCGTGCTGTTTTTCGTTTCCGTCGGAATGCTGTTCGATCCGATGCTCGTTGTGACGGCGCCGGTGCAGATCGGTATCATCGCCGCGGCGATCATGGTTGGCAGCGGCATGATATTCTTCGCGCTTCTGGTGCTCATGGGCGTGCGTCCCGGAACGGCGGGCCTGACGAGCGGCCTGCTCGCACAGATCGGCGAATTCTCGTTCATACTGACGGCGCTAGCGGGCGCATTGGCCATCATGAGCGGGGAGCAGCAGGGCGTTCTGCTCGCCGCCGCGACGGTTTCGATCCTGCTGCACTCGGTCACGATCGCCGCTTATGCCGCGGCGGGCAACGGTCTCGACCGTATCCTGAAATTGCCGTGGCGGCGGCAGGGGGCGGGCACGCGGGACCAGCGCCGGATTGCCGGAATGCGGGACCATGTCATCGTCGTAGGTCACGGCCGCGTCGGCAGCGTCGTCGCTGGCGCGCTTCGCCAGGCCGACCAGCCTTTCACCGTCATCGAAGGGCAATGGAGTGTCTCGAAAGCCGCCCGTATCAGCGGGACGCCGGTGATTTTCGGCGACGCCACGCAGCCGGAGGTGCTCAAGGCGGCGCGGCCCCGTCACGCGCGGCTCATCGTCGTCGCTCTCCCGGACGCTTTTCAGAGCCGGCGCGTGATAGAACTCGCCCGCGCGGCCAATCCCGAAATAGGTATCGTGGCGCGGGTTCATTCCGATGAGGAGTACCAGTATCTGACCGGGCTGGGCGTTGGGCTCGTCATCATGGGCGAGCGGGAAATCGCGCTGAGCATGTCGGATTACACCCTGCGCCAGATGGGGCTCAACGCCACGCGCGCGCAGAATGTGGTGGACGATCTGCGTGAAGCGGCGATATCGCAGCAGTAGCGGCCCGGAGGGTGTGAACAGGGGGCGGGTTTTGGCCGGCGCGGCGGCTGCGCGCTCGCGGCATCGAGAGCTGTGTTATGCATTCCCCGAGTGTCGCGCGAGCGCCGCAGGGCGAAGACCGATCGTCTCAATACTGAGATACTGCTCCGCGTGTTTCCGGGCTGGCTGCTCGGTGAGCCCAGGCCCCTCCTTCAGTCGTTGCTGGCGCGCCAGGAACGAAGGGCTTTGTGCGCATTCCGGGGAAAGCGACCACTTGTTCGGGTACGCATTCTCAGTGGACGTGTTATGGAAACACGGCCCTTGAGCGCTTGCCGGCCGTAAGGATCAAACGGCGGCGTCAAATCAGCGGGCAAACCGCGCGGCGCACGGTATCGATGACGTATTCCTGCTCTGTGCCCGTCAGGCCCGGATAGAGCGGCAGGCACAGCGTCTCCTCGCCCCACTGCCTGGAGACCGGACACGCGGCGGATGCCGTTGGAAAGCGGCTCTTGTAGTAGGAGGTCTCCGTAACGGCGCGATAGTTGACCGTCACGCCGATGCCCGCCTCATTCAAGGTTCGGATGGCGTTGTCCCGCTGGCCGCC
>JBNKDX010000244.1:0-4329 GCA_050288485.1 Rhodomicrobiaceae bacterium
TCACTCCGGACAAGAGCGTCTATCTCGGCATCCGTGCCGCCTATTGGCGCCTCACCAATGCACGCGACGACGACGCGCTGCAGGGTGCTGCCGACCTGCTGTGGTCGGTTGCCGTGAATATCGAGGACGGCGACCTGTCCGATGCCGAACGGCAGTTGCGGCAGGCGCAGGAAAACCTCATGCGTGCGCTGCAGGAAAATGCCTCAGAGGCCGAGATCAAGCGGCTGATGGACGAACTGCGCACCGCGCTCAACCGTTTTCTAGCCACTGTGAAGCAGCAAGCGGGAAACCAGCGTTTCGATCCGCAGAACCGGTTCGGCAACCAGCGCGTCGTCACGTCCATGGATCTGGAGCGCATGCTCAAGAAGATCGAGGATCTGGCCCGCACCGGTTCGCGCGACGCCGCGCGTCAGATGCTCAGTGAGTTGCGCGATCTCCTTGAGAATGCGCAGACCGCGCGGCGCGGCGGCAGCAAGCAGAACCGGGAAATGATGGAGGCGCTGGACGGCCTGAGCGACGTCATCTCCAAGCAGCAGAAGCTTCTCGACGAGACCTACCGCGCACAGCAGGAGGAACTCTATTCCGGCGAGGGCGAGGACCGTTTCGACGATGACGGGGCGCCCGGCCGGCAGGGTGGGAGTGCGCAGCAAAGCGCTCCCGCTCCGCGCGGACAGCAGGGACAGAAAAGCCGGGAGGGCGAGAAATACGGCGCTCTGCGGCAGCGGCAGGGCGACGTCGAGCAACAGCTTCGGAAGCTCATGGACACGTTGCGTGGTCTGGGCGCCACGCCGCCCGAGAAGTTCGACAGCGCGGGGCAGGCCATGGGCAAGGCGGGCGAGGCGCTTGGCGAGGAGAACGCCGAACGCGCCACCGGGCAGCAGACTTTGGCGCTCGACAAATTGCGCCAGGGAGCGAAGTCTATGGCCGAACAGTTGATGGGCCGCATGGCGGGGCGTCAGCCGGGACAGGGCATGGGGGGCGGCGTCCCGCGCGATCCGCTCGGCCGTCCGATGCCGAACCAGGGCCTGGACAGCGGCAGTTCGGTGAAGGTTCCGGAAGAGGCTGATCTGCAGCGCGCCCGGCAGATCCTCGACGAGCTGCGCCGCCGCCTCGGAGAACGCACCCGCCCGCCGGTGGAGCTGGACTACATCGAGCGGCTGATCGAGAGGTTTTAGGCCGTGGCGCGCAGGCGATTGCGCTGCGCGTCTCCGGATCTACGAATCCCCGCCGGCAAACACCCCGAACGAATCGTTGAAGACCAGCACGCTATCCGCGCGCGCCAGCGACACGAGCGTAAGCTTTGCCGCTTCGGCGCGGGCGATGGCGAGCGCCGTCGGCATGGAGATGGTGACCAGTGCGGGCACGCGGGCGATCACCGCCTTCTCGACGAGTTCGTAAGAGCACCGGCTGGTCAGCAGGATGAAGCCCTTGCCCGCGTTCACGCCGCCGCGCGTCACGCCGCCGATGAGTTTGTCCAGCGCGTTATGCCGCCCGACGTCCTCGCGCGCAAGCAGCGGCTTACCTTCAGGCGAGACGAAGAAAGCGGCGTGCATCGCGCCCGTGGCGTGGTTGAGAGGCTGCAGACCGCGGCTCGCCTCCAGCGCGCGGAATATGGCTGCGGGCGAGATGTGCGGCGGGCGGTCGATGGGCGCCAGTTCGCGCACCGCCTGCGCCAGCTCCACGACGCCACAAAGTCCGCAGCCCGTCTGGCCGACCAGATTGCGCCGCCGCGCAGCGACCGTGCGGAACCGCTCCTGCGCAATGGAAATCTGCACGAGAAAGCCCGCGGGCAACTCTCGTACTTCGACGGCTTCGATCTCGGAGGCGCGCGCCACGATCTCCTGCGTCAGCGTGAAGCCAACGGCGAAGTCGTCGAGGTCCGCGGGCGTGGCCATCATGACGGCGTGCGCGAGGCCGTTGTAGCTGAAGGAGACCGGCGCCTCGCCCGCGATACCGCGCGTCACCGTCTCCGCAGCGAGCGGACCTTCGGGCGCTCCGCTCGCGATGCGCAACGCGGCATGATGGCTCACGGCGTCCGTCGCGACGGGCACGCCCAGTATGTCCGCTGCCTCGCTGCGGCCGTCCCTATCGTCTGAGGCGGAATGCAAGCTCGCCAAGCCTCCTGTCGCCAAGAATTTGCAACTCTCCCGCAGGAACGAAGCCAAGGCTACAGGAATTTGCGATTGCCTGCCGGTCAACCCCCACGTTTCATCTGCAGCCAATCCCTGAGATTGTTGATGTAGGCGTCGAAAACACGATCTTCGAGATCAGAGAACGCCTGATCGACGAGAACGCCCAGCAGGCCGTTCCCGGCGTGTCCCGCGGCCATCCGGTCGAGCTTCGCCAGTTCCTTGCCGGTGGCGGCATCCTTGAGCACCGTTACTGCGCCGAGCATGGGCGCGCCACCGAGGACGACGCGCTGCACCGGTCCGGGGATGCTCAAGCTGTGGACGGTTATCTCCATGACGACAGGCCGTGCTCCTTGAAATTGCGGAACTATTCTTTCGCTGACGCGCCTTTTCAGTTCGGCGCTCAGCATATATTGCACGTACTTCTTGCCCTCAGGGGAGTTGATAATTTCCTGATATTCGTACTTGGTGGCGTCTTCATCGCCTTGCATAACCTGTTTCCAGGGCTTCGGCTTGCCAGAAGACGTTTTTTCTTGCCGAACGCGCTCAACGTAGGGAGCCTCCACTTTCTCCCAAGAAATAAAGCTCTCAGGCGCATAGGCAATATCGACACGCTCGATCCGGATGCTTTGCAATTCCTCTTGAGAGAGGTTCATGGAGGCGGTCGCGCAACCGCCGAGCATCAAGACAAGCATCACGGCAGGCAGGATCGCCCGCAACTTTACGGCAAACATATATCTGTATCCCCCTGATTGCCCCCCCCCGAGAGGCGGAAGCTGCACTATGCCGCACAGCGCCAATCAGAAAAAGGTCAGATTGCGCCGTTTTTGTGTCTGGATGCGTCAGACTACGGATCTATGTGATTTACGCCACAGATGTCTGCCGACGGCGGGATACAGCCTGCCCGAGCGCCGCCGCTACGGCGAAAAAAAACGGGCCTGCGCGAACAGGCCCGTAAGGGTCACACTTTTGGGGAACACCGTTGCCTCAAGGCCCGGATCGAGAAAGAGACCCCGGGGGGCGGGGGCTCGGAAAAGCCTCAGAGCAACCGGACCGGGAGGCAACGATGTGACTCTGCCGGAGCAATACGGCGCAGCAAAGGGCAAACTTGGGCGCTTTCGTGATTTGTGTTACGAATTGTTTCAACCCGCGCAAGTCTTGACGGTCCGGGCGCGGTAATGGTGCGCAGTGAAAACTGCTGCGGCGTCCACGAAGGTCTGTACCGGGAACCGCGTTTCCTGCGCCGCGCGGCTATCTTCCCCTTGATATTTCGTGACGCGAACACGATGATGGAGGGATAATAATAAGGAGGCGCGATGAGCGACATCGACCCAATAGTTTTGAGCCCGGCGTGGGGCGCATTCAGCCAGCCGGGCTCCGCAATGCTTTCGGGCGGACGTCACCCTTTCATCAGCTTCGACCGCCGGGAACTCAGCGAGATTTTTTCGATCTATGGCCGCCGCGTGGCCGAGGGGGAGTGGCGCGATTACGCCATCGACACACTGAGGGACCGTGCGGTGTTCTCGGTGTTCCGCCGCAGCATGGAAGCGCCGCTTTTTCGCATAGAAAAGGCCCCCAGACTGGCGCGCCGCCAGGGCGCCTACAGCGTCATTGCGGCGACGGGGCTGATCCTGAAACGCGGCCACGATCTCTGCCGGGTGCTCGGCGTGTTCGACCGTAGCCGCAGGAGCAGGCTGCAGCTCGTCCGTCCGTAAGCTGTTGTCCGCCGCGCGGCGCAAGGCTGGGAAATGGTACCGCTGCCCCGGTTCGAACGGGGGACCTCTAGATCCACAATCTAGCGCTCTAACCAGCTGAGCTACAGCGGCATATGGGTGGCAGACGCCGCGTATGGGCGACGCCTGGAAAGTAAGCTGTTCGGCCCCGCGTTGCAAGCAAAAGCCTGCGCCGCTTCGTCACGCCTTTCACCGGGGCACGCCGGCGTCTCCATCCGCAGCGCCCGCGAATCAGGCCTTCGCCGTATCCTCCGGGGGCGTATCCCCGGGTCCGCCGAACACAAAGCGGCCGTAGAAATAGCTGAGCCCCAGAAGGCTCACGCCCAGCCCCAGGAACGAGAACACTCGGTAGAGCCCCGTCAGATTGCCCGCATCGAGCAGGAACACCTTGCTCACCGTCAGCAGCATGATCCCGAGCGAGGCGTAGCGCAGCATCTGGCTGCCCCTGAGCACGCCGAGGAACAGGA
>JBNKDX010000245.1:0-4321 GCA_050288485.1 Rhodomicrobiaceae bacterium
ACGTGTGCTCTTCCGATCTCTGACGGCGCTGCATCACCTTGAAAAGACCGGCGGACGCCTTGGTTTGGCCACGATGTGCGTCGGCGTGGGGCAGGGCGTCAGCCTGGCGGTGGAACGGCTCTGAGCAGAGCTCGCCGCGCGTCTTGCGTGCGCTGCGTCGCGCTGTCGCAGCGCTGCAACGCAGCCAAAATGCGGCAGGAAATTGGCGCCCGGTTAACGCTTCATTAGCCGCGATCGCGGTAAACCAGATTTACGCCGTGCACCGCTCAATAGCCCGCGGCCCGCAACCCCGAACTAAACGCCCCACACCGGAACTTTTAGCATGAGTACCATTGTCGATTTCCGCCGCTGGCGGGAAGAGGCGGCGCGTGCGCGCACGCTTTCCACCCCGGCCGAGAGCGCCCCCGCGCGGATGCAAGCCGCGCCTCACGGCGAGAACACAGCCGAAATCATCCTGTTCCCCCGGAAGGAACGTACTCCCCGAAAACCCAGGCGCAAGGCATTGAAGCGCCGCTTTACGCTCCAGGCCACGCTGCGCGCGATGCCCTGAGCCGCGGTCCTTCTCCCGCCGCTCCGTCCTTGCCCGCACCCCGGCAAGGAAGGACGGCTGGAGGGCGGCAGTGCCATGTCCGCGCCGCAGTACGCGCCCGTCCGCGCCGGGCGTGGCAATTCGATGCTGGACGCACTATATAGACTTCCGCATCACCGGCCGCCGGGCAGCGTGCGCCGTCCGGCAACCGTCCGCCGGGACCGGCGATGACGCCGGGCCTGGCCGCGCTCTTCACCATGACGGACCGCCAGTATCGGATGCCGGCTGGGCCGCGGGTCGAGCCGGGGAAATTGCTTGCTGACGTGTTCAACGGATCGCGCCGCCGTCGCCACACGTCCTGCATGGCGCAACCGGAAAAAGTGCTATTATATGCGGACCTGGGAAGGGGAGCGAAACTGACATGGCTGACGGCGGTTTGAAGCGTTTGATGGGGGACCCCCATGAAGTCGCAGTCGAGCGGGCGCTGGCCGAACTCCGCTCGGGTCGCCCGGTGGTACTGTGCGCCGCTGATGTCTGTCTGCTGGCGACGGCGGCCGAAAGCGTCGATGAAGAGGCCATGGAGGCCATAAGAGCGGCAGGCGGGGCCGAGCCGAAACTCGTGCTGGCGCCGCCGCGGTTGCGGCTCCTGGGGCATGACGGCGCAGCTCCGGCGGCGCTGCCGCTTGCAGGCATGGACGCTGCCGCTATTCACGAAATCGTGTCGCATACCGGAGCGCGCCTGAAGGGCCACGCGCCGGAGACGGCGGATGAGGCGGAGAAACTGGCTCTGGAGGCCGTGCGGCTGGCCTATCTTCTCCCGGCGGCGGTGACGGCGCCGCTGGCCTGCGCGACGGACGCCGATCTGTGCGGCCTCGTCCGGGTGGACATTGCCGACATCGCCCGCTACCGGGCGAATGTGCTGACTTCCCCGCGTATCGTCGCTCGCGCGCCGGTGCCGCTGGAGGACGCCGGGGAGACCGAATTCGTGGTGTTCCGCGGCGGCGAGGGCATGCGCGACCAGATCGCCGTCGTCATCGGGCATCCCGATCCGGCCGAGCCGGTCTATACGCGGCTGCATTCGGCCTGTCTTACCGGCGACCTCTTCGGCAGCCTCAAATGCGACTGCGGCGACCAGTTGCGCGGCGCCGTGCGCGCCATGGCGGAGCTTGGCGGCGGCATCCTGCTGTATCTGGACCAGGAGGGCCGCGGCAACGGCATCGCCAACAAGATCCGCGCCTACAAGCTCCAGCATGCCGGTTACGACACTTTCGATGCCGATGAAATCCTGGGGTTCGACCTCGACCAGCGCCGCTTCGATTTCGCCGCTGCGATGATGAAGCAGCTCGGCCACAGTTCGGTGCGTCTACTGACCAACAATCCCGCCAAGGTCCTCGCGCTGCAGGAAGCGGGGCTTACCGTTATCTCCAGCCACCCCGTTAAGGCGCGGTTAACATTGCAAAATGCAGGTTACCTCGCGGCCAAGCGCGACCGCGCCGGTCATATGATCGAGAAAGACCTCAAGAACTGATCTCTCCGCCGCGGGGTGGGATACAGGGGCTCCCGCCTTGCGGCCCGCTGGCAAAAATGGCAAGAGGAACGCCTTCCGCTCCTGCCCTCCGGCAGCGCGGCGCGGGGTTCTGATGTGTTTGGTTTAACAGGGCAATCCGGGGGCGGCATTGGACAGACGCACTTTCCTTAAAGCTGCCGGGATGACCGCCTTCGCCGCCGCGGTCATGCGCGCCGGACGGGCTGTGGCAACCGGGCAGGCCGCGGATGAGCCTCACGCTTTCTCATGGGATATTCTGAACGAGCGTGCGCGCGTGCTCGCGGCGCAGCCCTTCAATCCGCGCCGGTACGATATTCCGAAAGAACTGGCCGACCTGGATTACGACCATTACCGCTTCATCAAGTTCGACCCCAAAAAAGCGATTTGGAGCGGGGAGCAGGTCAACTACCGCCTGGAGTTGTTCCATCTCGGCTATATCTACAGAAGCCCGGTCGATATCTTCGTCGTCGAGAACGGCATGGCGTTGCCGGTCGCCTACGACAAATCGCTGTACCATTTCGGCCCCGCCGAGAAGCGCAAACCCCTGCCGGACGACATTCACGGCTTTTCCGGGCTGCGTATTCACGCGCCCATCGAACGGCCCGGAGTCTTCGAGGAGTTCCTTGTCTTTCAGGGCGCCAGCTATTTCCGCGCCAAGCCCGCCGGTCAGCATTACGGCCTGTCGGCGCGCGGGCTGACTATCGACACCGCGCAGCCGCATGGCGAGGAGTTCCCTGGCTTCCGCGCCTTCTGGGCCGAAAAGCCGAAGCCCGGCGATGCGGCGGTGACGGTCTACGCGCTCCTCGACAGCATTAGCGTCACCGGCGCCTACCGTTTCCGCTGCGCCGCGCCGGGCGATGTGCAGATGGAGGTCGAATGCCAGCTCTATCCGCGCCGCGAGATCAGGTATGCGGGCATCGCGCCGTTCTCCAGCATGTTCTATTTCGGTCCCGCCGACCAGACGCTGCGCGACGATTTCCGCGGCGAGGTCCATGATTCCGACGGCCTGGCCGTCCTGACGAGCTATGGCGAGTGGGTCTGGCGGCCACTCGTGACGGCGCCGCACATCCTTTATTCGGTGTTCTCCGGCGGAACCCCCGGCGGCTTCGGCCTCATCCAGCGCGCGCGCAAGTTCGAGGAATATCAGGATATCAACGCCGCCTACGAAAAGCGCCCGAGCGCCTGGGTGGAGCCGCTGAACGACTGGGGCGAGGGCAGCGTCGATCTCATCGAAATCCCGACGAACGGCGAGTATGACGACAACATCGTCGCCTTCTGGCGGCCGAAAGCGCCGCTCGTGCCCGGTCAGACCTACAATTACCGCTACCGCCTGACCTGGACGGCCGACATCCCTGTCGAGCGCGAGGTGGCGAAAGTCGTGCAGACGCGCGCCGGGAAAGGCCAGAAGGATGGCGCCCGGTATTTGCAGATCGACTTTGCGGGCGAGCCTTTGTCAGCTGACGCTGACGAGGAGGATTGGGATTACGCCGTCAACGCCAGCGCTGGCCACATAAAGGCCTTTACCGTGGGGCCGAACCCTTACACCGATGGCAAGCGCATCGGCATCGAGTATTACCCCGATGGCGTCAAGGTCGCGGACCTGTCGTTCCAGATCCGCAAATTCGGCAAGCCGCTGACGGAGAAATGGGTCTACCGCTGGGCGCCGTAGCCGGTGTCGCGATATGGCGCAGCGTCGTGCCGTTGTCAGACGGAAGCCGAGCCAGAGCGGGGGGCAGTTTCCTCGTGGACGCTGTGACGCGCCAATGATGCGGATTTAGCTTGCCTGTTGCCCAAATTCCGCCACCGGCAGGTTTGATCAATGCTCATCCACAGGGTGTCCGGCGCGCTTGACCGGGTGTGATCGAATCGCGGCAACATGATGGATGCAGCATGCGCTGACGATGTTTGACGCTGCGGCTCGTGGCGCCTTCGTCCGGAGGCGCCGGTGTTTGGAATCCGAGGCTTGTTTCCGCCATTTAGCGGTCCGGCGCACTGGCCGGGACCGCGGAATCGAAGATGGGTAATAGCATGAGACGCGCAATCCTTCTTGCCATTGCGATATTTGCTTCCTCTGCGGGCCTCGGGACGACCGCCGCCGCCCCCGCGACATCCCCGGAATGCACGGCCGCCGATTTTGGCGCAGTCGTTGATCAGACGGCGGCGGCGCTCCGCGACCTCAACGTCGATGGAGCGAAGCGTTTTCAGGCGAAGATGACGTCACGGCGCGAGAAGTCCGGTTTGACGAC
>JBNKDX010000246.1:0-4300 GCA_050288485.1 Rhodomicrobiaceae bacterium
CGCTGGACCGCTACGACCCGTTGCGCGTGATCGCGCTCGGCGACAGCTTCTGCGGCGGCGAAGGCGTGCGCCTGTCCGCCCATGACGCCGACTGGCTCCACGATCTGATCGAGGACCGCGAGTGGTACTGGGTGAGCGGTCCGGATCAGGCGCCGGTTCCCGAGGGGTTCGGCGGCACGGTGGTGCCGCACCTGTCGCTCGGGGGCATAAAGTTCCGCTACGAGCCGGTTCGCGCTCCGGTAAGCCACGAGATCGCCGGGCGCATGCATCCTGTCGCCCAGATATCGGAATACGGCCACGTCATGCGCGGGCGCTGCTTCGTGTCGAACGGCATGCGGCTGATCCTGCCATCGATCGGCGCCTACTCCGCCGGAGCGAACGTGCTGGACAAGGCGTTCGACCCGCTTCTCGGCCATGAGGGTCTGTTCGTCTGGACGATCAATGCCGGACGTGTGAGCCAGGTGGCCTCGGGGCAGCTTCTTGAAGAAATGGCGGCCTGACGCCGTTTCGCCGGCTATCCATCCCGCGCGGGCAGCGTGACATAGCAGCCATGCTGCGCCGCGCGGGTGTAAGTTGCGGCGTCATCGACATCCGTCAGCCGCGCCACAAAGGCCACCCGCCTCCCGCGCAGGTTGGCGAGCGTGTCGGCGAGTGTTCTTGCGCTCGACCAGCGCACGCCGTCGAAAAGCCCCCGGATATCGCGCGCGCGCCTTACGCCAACGAGCCAGAAACCGCCGTCTTCGGCTGGACCGAAAACCACGTCAGCGTTCTTCATCGCATTGAAGCCGTGGGCGATGTGGGCGGCCGTGATGCCGGGAATATCCGATCCGATCAGAACGACCGGCCCATGTGGATGGGAGGCAAGCAGCCGCGCCATTCGTGCGCCGAGATCGCCGCGGCCCTGCGCCATGCGCGGCGCTGCCCGCGGCCAGACCGGCGAGCGGGCGGCTCCGTCCGGCGTCACCGCAAGCACTGTCTGCCAGCGCCGGTCCGGCGCCAGCCTGCGGATGAGATTCGCGGTGACGGTCCGGTAGAAGCGCGCGGCCTGGGCCGCGCCTACGCCACGCGCCAGCCGCGTCTTGACGGCGCCGAGCCGCGGTTCCCTGACCATGATGATGAGGCGGCGGCCGCACCTGCGCCGCGGCTTGAGATCGCCTCCCCGCCTACCCATACAACCGCGTCAGAAACCGCGCCGGGACGCGCAGAAAAAACAGGCCGAGGCAGGTCAGATTGCGTACGCTCCTCCGGAAATAGCCTTCCTGGCGGTAGCGCCGCGCGCTGGTCACCGCCGCGCTTCGCAGGCGCAGAATGCGGCGGCGGCCCAGTCTGCGCACCATGTCCACGTCCTCCATGAGCGGCAGCGGCCGGAAGCCGCCGATCTCATCGTAAAGGCGGCGCGAAATCAGCAGCCCCTGATCCCCATAGGGCAGCGCGAAGATGGCGCAGCGCAAGGCTACCATCGTCTGCAGCCACGCGGCCGTCAGACCACTGTCGTCGAGGCGGAAGCGGAACACGGCGGCGGTGTCCGGCCGGTGGCCGAGATCGACTGCGCGCATGAGGCGAAGCGCCTCGTCCTCCCAGCCCGGCTGCAGAACGGTATCGGCGTGCAGGAACAGGAGCCACTGGCTCTTCGCCATGCGGGCGCCGGCGGCGAGCTGCTGGCCGCGGCCGCGTTCGGCCTGGACGAAGGTCGCGCCCGCGTCATCGGCAATCGCGGCGGTGGCGTCCGTGGAGCCGCCGTCGGCGATGATGACCTCGCGCACCACGCCGTCCACGGCGGCTGGAACCAGCGCGGTCAGGCAGCGCGCAAGATCCGCTTCGGCGTTCAGCGTGGGGATGACGACGGAAATCATGGCGGCGATCATAACCGCTCGGGCGTATTCTACAAGATGCAGCATGGCTTTGGTTTCAGCCGCCATGCCGAGGCCCCGCACTCGCGCGCCAAAAGGACGAGGGACACACCGGCAGAGGCAACGGAATCCGGCCCGTCCGGCGCGAAATAATCACGATGATGTGTGTTTTTCCGGCGACTTTCCATTGATAACTTGCTTTCGCTTAAATATTATTAATTATTCCGTGGCTATGCCTTGATATATGTGAGGCTCCCCCCGGCGCTCTCATACCTAATCAAACGGCACATCGCCTCAACACAACTTAGGATCATGATTGTGGATAACAACGAACTCGACATAACGTCGCTTACCACCGACATCGTTTCGGCCTATGTGGCGAACAATACGCTCGTATACGAGCAGGTTCCTGACCTTATCAGCTCTGTTTACGCAGCTTTGAATAAAGTTGCGGTTCACGGAGCCGAGCCGGTAAAGGAGGAGCTGAAACCCGCCGTCCCCATTAAGAAGTCCGTGACGAACGACTACATCATTTGTCTCGAAGACGGCAAGAAATTCAAATCCCTCAAGCGGCATCTGCGGACGCACTACGACATGTCTCCCGAAGAATACCGGGAGAAATGGGGTCTTTCCCGCGACTATCCGATGGTGGCTCCGGCCTACGCGGCTGCGCGTTCGGAGCTTGCGAAGACAATGGGCCTGGGCCAGCGCCGTCAGGCGGAGGCAGCCTCTCAGGGGCGCCGCGCCGCTTCCGCCGCCTCGGCTTCGAAATCAGCGAAGGGCGGCGCCAGGGGCAAAGGCGGCCGCGCGGCTAAAGGCTCGCAAAAATAGCGCGATCCGGTCGATCCGCGAGGGTCGCGCGGGCGTAGCATATCTGGTATCGCCGCAGGCGAAACTGCCGGGGCGTCCGGTTAGGACGTCGATCGATGCGATTTTTCTGGCCCGCCGCCCCCAGTGCGCGGCCAGCTCGCCCGCCGGTGCGCTCATCTTGCGCCGCCGCGGCGTCTACGGCTTGCACAGCCCGCGATTCTTGACGATCTCGATAGCGCCCACCTCGGCGAGCGGCACGATATAAACCGGCGGGATGCCGTCGCGGAAGCTTTCATAGCCCGGATAGAGATAGAGGTTCTTCCGGTCCATGTAGAGCTTGCGCAGGCAATCCTTCTGCTCACCCGCGGTTTTGCCGGCGAGGAATGCGGCCGTTACCGTCCCCTCCCTGGCGCGCACCATCACGCGCGGAAAGGTCTGATAGTCCTCGGAGATCAGGCGGGGCGCCTGACGGTCCGCGCGCCATTGGCCGAGCCGGAAGGCCGCCACGAAACTCAGGAGGACGAAGAAGGCGATGGCGAAGATCGCGCTCGCCTGCCAGGCGGCGGCGGCGAATCTGAAAACGCGCAGCAGCAAAGCGACGCCCACCAGGGCCGCGCCCGCGACCGCCAAAAACAGCCATCCGTCGCGCAGCGCCCACAGCGCATAGATGTAGAACGCGCCTTGCAGGTCGCGGTCGATGCCGGAAAGGCTGATGCCGAACAGCTCGAAATAGCGGTCGGCATAGGCCCAGCCGATCACGAAGAGGAGCGACGTCAGGTAGACGCCGATCAGGCCGGATTTGATCAGAGTGATGGAGAAATCCGTCCACTCGGCGACAAGCGCGCCAACACCCGTGGCGGCCTTCGGCGGCTCGCTGTGCGCTCCACCGGCTGCGGCGCCCTCGCCTCCCGTTTGCGCCTCACTCATTTGCTCTGCTCCTTCCCGTTGCCCCTGATGGTATCCGGCGGGGTTCCGGCGGCTTCCGGAACACAAGGCTGACAGCCATTCCTGCCTTCCGTAACTACCTCGAATGCGTCCCCATCCTCAATCGTGGCCTTCGCCGTCAGCTTGTCATTCAGGCACCGGGTCTCCGGCGTGAATTTATGCCGCACGGTGAAACTCTCGCAGCCGAAACGCACGATCGACCCCGTCGCCTTATGCCGGAGGCAGAAGCACTTGGGTTTTTCCTGATCCGCGGCAGCCGCGGGCGCGGCAATGGCGCTCACGGCAGCGGCAATCAACAACAGCACATGCGGGCAAAACACGGCGCCCCCCCAATCGCTCGAAAACACCTGAAACGCGAGGACATCGCTGCATATTATCATAAACACACATGAGGATTTGTACTATTCTTCTTCCATAGCGCGTGAGAAGTGATAATTGGCAACCTTATTACACAAAAGGATATGCGCCATGGGCCGGTTCGCACTGTTCTTCGCATTCCTGTTGCTGATCGCCGTCAGCGATCCGTCCAGCGCCCAGACCGCGGACGCCGTCCGGGAAATCGGCGCCGCCAACGCCGAAGTCGTTAGGCTTGATAGCAAAGGGAAATACGCGGAAGGGCTGCAACTGGCTCTGAAGACGCTGGAGCGGGCGGAAAGGGAGCTCGGGCCTGAGCACCCCGAGACGCTCACCAGTGT